>JAIFNL010000118.1 GCA_020047755.1 Bacteroidota bacterium | reverse complement strand
TGGAAGCCAAAAGGTAATTTTTTTTATTGTAATGAAAAACACTAATTCCTTCTATATCGTAAGCAATAAAAGGGTTTGAGTTATCACTTCCAGCCAATTTTCTGGGGGTTACTGTGCTGTCGGGGTTTGCGCTCATTTTAAATATACCTTCTTCTTCTACTCCAAAATATAGCATACTGTTTTGGTCGTTGATGGTAATTCCTTCGGGCTGGCTGTTGCTTTTAAAAGTACGCTTCAATTCTTTTTTTATTCCTGTTTTATCTGACCATACTTTCCATTGCTCAAACTGACCATCTTTGCCATTTACAAAGATAAAAAACTGATTTTTAGCATCTTTGTACATCGCAACTCCATACACGTCGCCTACTTTTGACTGAATATTGGCAATGGTATCGGAAAGTTGTAATTCAATAGGATCGATATAGAAAAGAGAAATGGAATTATTTGTTCGGTTGCTACCAGCTACCAAAACAACTTTTTGTTCTTTGTACTGAAATCCATCACGCAAATCTACGTTATTTATTTTTCCGGCTTTTCGATAATTTATAATTTTTCCATCGAGCCAATAAGCATATAAGCCTTCTTTTTTATTAGTTCCTAAAACAATGCTTTTGTTGGGGTTTTGGGAATTTATCCAAATAGCAGGGTCATCGGCAGCATCGGCATTTATATCGGCAGAAACGGCTTCTGTTTCCACTAAGGCTGTTACTGTAAAATCTACTTTGCTTTGTAGTTCGATGGCTTCGGCTAATTTTGCGCTGTCTTCTCGGGCTTCTTTGTTTCGCTCAATTGTAGTGCTGTCTTGGGTAGATTCGTTGTTGTTAGTTGACGGATTGCACGATGAAAAACTAAAAGTCCAAAAGCTGATAATTATAAAAAAATGTATCTTTTTCATTACTACTAAAGTATTAAGTTATTATGATTTATTGAATATTTTACGCTATCAATAGTTTATAAAACAAAAGTTTGCCACTTTTATCAGAAGCGGCAAACTTACAAACTATTGATGAAAAATAATTTTTTAGAAATTAAATTTCAAACCTAAATTCAATTTTATTCCATAATATTCTGATTGAACAGTACGCTCGCTGATGCCTGCGAATGTGCGTAATGGCTGATTTAAAAGATTATTGGCATCGAAGTAAATTGTAAAATTAGGATTGATTTTGTAGTTCAAATTCAAATCAAGATAGTTTACTTTGTCGTAGAAATAATCAAAAAATGCTTCTTCGCCAAATCCACCATCGCCATTCATGTTTAAGAATGCACTGGCATGGTTGAATGATAAACGTACATCAATTTTTTTTGCATCGTAAGCCAAACTAATGTTATAGGTATGCTTAGGCGAGCCTGCTAATGGTAATTTTTCGTCTTCTCTACCTTCAAAAATTACATTTTTCAATTCCGATTCTACGAAAGTATAATTGGCATAAAAGCTTAAATTTTTCAAAATTCCGGGTAAAAAATCTAAGCGTCGGTTAAAAGCAGCTTCAAAACCTAAAAGTGTAGCATCGCCAATATTTTCGGGCTTTCTGTATTCATCGTAGGTATTGCCTTGATAGGTGTAGTCTGATTTATATTGCCAAGAAACTACGTTTTTAAGACTTTTGTAGAAAACTCCGGTGGAAATGATTCCGATATTCTTGAAAAATTTTTCGTACATCAAATCAAAATTCATAGAAGTAGTAGGCAAAAGGGAAGAGTTTCCAAAAAGAATTACGTTGTCGTCGCGGTCAATTTCTTGATACGGAACTAGGTCGTAATAATTGGGTCTGGAAAGCGTATTTGTAAAAGCCACTCGAAGGTTTGAATAGTTATCGGGCGAAAATTTGATATGCACAGCAGGTAAAAAGTTGATGTAATTGTCTTCAAATAAGTCCGAATTTGTAATAGTGGGTTCAGCTCCATTATCTTCTTCCTCTGCGCTCGGCACATCATAAATACGACCTTGATATTCGAGTACCGTTTGTTCGGCTCTTAAACCGGCAATAACCGTTAATTTTTTGCCTATTTTTTGTGTTAGCATGGCATAGCCTGCGTAAATAGTTTCGGTAGCATCAAAATCGCCTGCGTTTGCGCTAATGTCTTCTTGGCTATCAAAATCGTTTGTATTGCTCAAATTGATGTAATCGCTTATTTTTGAGTCGATAAATTTACCCAACGAATAATCGCCTGCCATAAAATTGTCTTTTGAAACATTGGTAAGATGCGAAAAAACAAGAGTATTGAAAGCATCTTCGTCGGTAGGTTCGTACTCATAAAGCCAGTTGTCGCGGGATTTGGATTTGGAACGATAACGAGCTCCAAATTTCAAAACACTTGCATATTCTCCCTGCCAAAGATTCCATTCAAAATTAATTTTGCCGTTTTTGTCTATCTCTTGAGTATATTGATATTCTTCGGTTAATTCATCGAAGGAATATTCGGGCGTAATATCAGTATATAATTGGCTGTTTTGTGGAAAGGAAATGGAAGGAGTCGATTTATCGGTTAAATCAATTAATGCCACAACATCTTTTACAGCATAGCGCAAATAACGTTCGTTGGGGCGTTCTTCGTTGGCTTTAGAATACGAAGCTGACCAATCAATTTTCAATTTATTGAAAAGATGATCGCCACCTAAAGAGAAATTATACATTCGTTGGTCTTCCAAACGGCTGTATTTATTATCTTCTGAACCAAATTTAAGTTGTCGTCTGATTTTTGTTGAGTAAGTTCCATCTCCATTATCTTCTATATCGGTATATTCCACACGGTATCTATTCTCCCAATCGTTGCGGTGATTGTAGATGCCTTTGGCAAAAAGCGTGTGGTTGTTATTGATTTTAAAATCGAAAGCTGCTGAATAGCTAGTTCTGAAACGTTCAACGTAGTATTGTCTGTTTTCAAAAGCCACAGGATAAGCCGAAGCGTCTTTGTTGTTTGGGTCGCTGTAATCCCATTCGGCTTCATAATTATCCGAACCCAAATGATGGTCGTATGCCGAAGCACTCAAAACAAGACCTATTTTGTCTGAAAAAAAGCGTTTTCCGTAGGCAATATTGCCTTTGAAAAGTGGTTTGTTGGTAATAAAATTCCAACCAGAACCTAGTTTGCCCGAAATTTCTTGTTGATACGAAGCCGATTTAGTAACTAAATTAACGGAACCTCCAATTGCATCTGCGTCCATGTCGGGTGTGAGTGCTTTTGTAAATTCTACCGCTTCTATCATATCTGAAGGAACTAAGTCAAGCTGAACAACTCTAATTTCTGCCTCAGCCGAAGGAATTCTTTCGCCATTGATAGTAACAGAGTTTAGCTCTGGGCTTGTTCCTCTAATGTTTCCAAAACGAGCTTCGCCTTGGTCATATTGCACATTGATACCGGCTAAACGCTTCATGGCATCGCCTATGTTGGCATCGGGGAAACGCTCTAGCTGTTCGCTACTAATGATATTGGTTATATTGTTGGCATTTTTTTGGTTGTTCAATGCTTTTGTTTCTCCAAACAAACGGCTATTGATTGTAATTTCGCCTAGTTCTACACCTTCTACAAGCGTTGCATCGGCTATGGTTGTTTGGTTGGCTTTAATATCTACTTCCAATGAGTAAGTAATAAAACCTATGTAGCTTATTTCTAAGGAATAATGTCCTTCTTTGAGCGAGTTGATGACATATTCGCCAGTGATATTAGAAACCGTACCTGTGGTTGTTCCTTTTATTACAACATAAGCGCCGGGTAATTCTTGTTTTTGCGAATCGATTATTCGCCCTTTCAAAATACCGCTTTGAGCGTAAGAGGTTAATGAAAAAATCAAAAGAATAATAATTAGTCTAGTTTGTTTCATACATTTAGTTTTAAAGTTAAAAATTTTCATCAAATACAATTTATGCTTGATGAACAAATTTATTATCGGGTGCAAAATTAAAACTTAACTATTGCATGAATTTTTCTAAATTATTAACAAATAATAAAATAAAACACTCGCTAAATAAATTTAACGTTAAATTATTGAACTTTTCTGCTATAATAATCTACTTAGTGTTAATAAGTAATTTATTTTTGCTTAATACTAATTGCTAAGAAGCTTAAAAATGCAGGCATTAAATGTTTTTTTATTTTACATTTTCAAAGAAAAAAAGCGATTCTATTACAAATTGGCGATATAGGGATTGCTCTAAAATAGCTTACTTTTGAATGCAAATTAATTGAAAACAGAACTTAAATTTATTTTTGAATAAAATCTTTGTTATTTGCTTATTATTAAGCACTTGGCAGAACAAAATATAGATTTAATTTTGGTTTACTTTTACTCGCAACCCAAGTTTTATTTAACATAGCCAAAAAAATATGACAGTAACCATTGAAATAGAATATGACGATTTAGACAATGATTTAATAAAAATCTTATTGTTTCTTTTTAATAAAGACATCAACACAATAACATTGACACGAAATCAGGTGCAATTAGATGAATTTAATAAGACCTTAGATGGCAAGCAAATAATGCAAATGCTAAAAGAAGAAGGTTATAACGAGAATACATTAAAAAAAATTGAAAAAAAATTAGAAAATATTGATACTAAAATAGTATGAAAATAGCAAAACTCTCTAACAGCAATAAAACATTTATAAAGGAGCATCAATTAACAAAAGCTTACAAAAAAGCCAAAAAGTTATTTGAGTTAAATTCTAATTCCTTTGTATTAAACATCAAAAAGATAAAACCGTATGAATTAAATTTTTATTCGTTGCGCATTACTCAAACTTATAGAGCTGTTTTTAGAATCATTAACAACGAAGCTGATATTTTAGTTTTTTGTAAAAATTCTGATTGCATCTATTAAATTTGTTTATAATTAATAATCAAGCTTTTACAAATATTTTCATAAAAATAAAAGCATGACCGATTTAATGTATCTTTTGCTTAAAGTAGTTATTATCAATCAACAACAAGCTTGTTTATCTGTTTTTTTTCAACCAAAACAATACTTTTTGTTAACTTTTAGATAAAGGTTTTGAAACCTAAGGTCTAATTTAGAATAGTTAGTTTTGCAAAAAAAAAAAATTATGAAAATACATAAAGTAAATCATTTGTCGATAAAACAATTGCTTATAGCAACAGGTATTATCTCATCAATTTTATTATTTGCCATAGCTGCATTTACGAAGTATTCGCTCGATAAAACGTTAGATAATTATGAATTGCTGAACAATTCAAAAAATCTATTAATCAGCGAACTGAAAATGAGGAAATTGGAAAAAGATTTTCTGGCAAAAGAAACAATAAACAGCCGATATTTTGAAACGGGCGAAAGTCAATATTTACAAGATTTTGACCAAGAATACAAGCGAGCAATTCAAAATATAGTACAAATGGAAAAACTTCCCGACATTGCAAAACTAAAGCTAAAAAGTGATGTACAGCAATTAAAAGAAAATTTTTTCAATTACCAAAAGAATTTTCAATCATTAGTGGTACAATTAAAATTGAAAGGATACAAAGATTATGGTTTAGAAGGTCAGATGCGAATGAACATTCACGATGTAGAAAAAAAGTTAGCGCAAGTCAATGATTTAAAAGCCGAGTATTATATGCTCATGCTTCGCCGGCACGAAAAAGATTACTTAATACGCAAAGACCTTAAATACAAAGATGAATTTGCTACCGTAATACAAAAATTTTCAGCATACATCGAGGCTTCGCCACACAGCGAAACCGAAAAAGAAGATTTAATTGATTTACTCAATAATTATCAAAATTTATTTTATAAAATAGTAGAACATGATTATATCATTGGCATAAACAACCCCGATGGTTTATTGAGCACTCTCAACAAGCAAGTAGCTCTAATAGAGCAAAAAATAAATAATATTCAAAATACAATCTACAAATCGCACCACCAAAAGGTGAGCAAAATAGTATCAACCTTGTTTTTAATTATTTTAATTTTTTCAATTGGAATTATTCTAAGCATCTTCAAAGCGACACAAATTGTATTAAAACCTCTAAACAGAGTAAAGCACCAAATTCATTTATTGGGCGAAGGGCATCTGCCCAACAATTTGACCATAGAAGGCAAAAACGAGCTATCGCAGATGACTGTTTCCTTGAACATACTTACCGAAAATCTGAAAAACACCAAAGAATTTGCCATTGAAGTAGGAAAAGGAAAACTCGATACACAGGTAAATGTATTTAACAATCAGGGAGATTTGGGCGGGAGCCTTATTCAAATGCGCAATGAATTGATAAAAGTAGCACACGAACGAGAAATGCAAAACTTAAACCACCAAAATAGAATTTGGGCAAATCAAACCTTAAATGAAATTAATGAACTTTTACGTTCCAAAAACAGCACCATCGATGAGCTTTCGTATTCCGTTTTGAGCACAATCATAAAGCAACTCAATGCCAACCAAGGTGCACTATTCTTAAAATCGCAAGACAGCGAAAATACCTTTGAAATATCGGCACTTCAAGCCTACGGAAGGAAAAAATATTCGCCCAAAAAAATCAAAATAGGAGAAGATTTAATTGGCACTTGCGCAATAGAAAAGGAAACAATTTATATGACCGACATACCTAAAGATTATATTCAAATATCATCGGGCTTAGGATTTGCAGCACCCAACGTATTAATTTTAGTGCCTATGAAAAACGAAGAACAAGTAGTGGGCGTAATAGAAATAGCATCGTTTCAAAATATTGAAAAATACCAAATTGATGTAATTGAAAAAATAGCAAGTACTTATGCCTCGGCACTTATTAGCATAAGGCAGAGCAAGCAAACCCAAGAATTACTTGAAGCATCAAACTATCAAGCCAATGAATTAGAAGCACAAAGCGAAGAATTAAGGCAAAACATGGAAGAATTAAGCACAATTCAAGAAGCATTGATGCAAAACGAAAATATATTGAAACAAAAAGTTGAGCAAATGGAACAAGAAAAACAAATAGAAATAAATGAATTGAAGCAAAACTTCAGCACTAAAGTTGAAACACTTGATATAATTAGCGATTTAGTCCTTTTTTCAGAGCTTTCGCCCAATACCACAATTATTTCGGCAAGTAAAAAGCTATTAAAAACACTGCAACTAACCCCAAATGACTTAAACAAAAAAAGAATCCTCGATTTTATGCAAATTGATGAGCAAATCAATTTTGAACGCGAATGGCAAAAAATAGTAACAAGCGAATCCGCCGAAAGTATATTCAAATTGCACCTCGACAATGGCAAATCAATTATTATATATAATTATTTCACAATTTTACGGCAAAACAAAAAAATAAAAAAAATAGTTGCTTTTTCTAAATTAATGGATACCAATTTTGAAAAAGCACTATTCAAAGATATTGATAATAATGCAGTACTGTGTTAATTTTTGTTTCAAAAGTATCGACTTAATTGAAATTGAAACTTATTTTTATACTAAACCGCTAACAAACCGTATAGTGTAGAGACGCGCCTCGGCGCGTCTCTACGTGATGCTGGTGTAGTATAATTTAAGAAACCTTATTTACAGAAGTAAACCTCGGTTTTAAAACTAAAATCGACCTAGAAAAACCAAATTATTTAAAATACCGAATTATTTAGTAGCATCGTAATAGCAATTTTTGGGAGAAAAGATTTTTTCTTCTTTCTTCAACACTTTAATTGCCTTGTCCACTTCTTTTTTATCTACGCCTGTCAATTCAGCTATTTCGCCACCTTTTAAGGGCTTTTCAGATTCTTGTAATGTTTTTAAAATCAGTTCTTTTATCTCCATTTTTTTGAATTTTTTTAAAAAATTAAACACTAAAAAATACAATTTAGATAATTATTTTATAATCTAAAAAAATATATCAAATAGAATAAATTATAAGCAATAATTATAACTTAAATTAATTTCTGTCTGTACAAAATTAATAAAAATTCAGGAACTTCACTACTTTATTGGATAATTATTGAAATGAAAAAATAAACAAAAAGCAAAAGGTTTGCTCAAAAAATAAACTAGCAGTGGTGCTTAATTTCTACAAATATGCTTAACTTTGTGCTGTTTCAATTCCTCAAAAAAATTTAGAAAAAAAATGAATGAACCACTAGCAGAAAGATTAAGACCCAGAACATTAGACAATTACATCGGGCAAACTCACCTCGTAGGAAAAGGTGCCGTTTTGCGCAATATGATAGAAAGTGGGCGCATTTCGTCGTTCATTTTGTGGGGACCTCCTGGAGTAGGCAAAACGACCCTTGCTCAAATAATTGCAAACACCTTAGATAGAGCTTTTTACACACTTAGCGCAATCAACTCGGGCGTAAAAGACATTAGAGAAACCATAGAAAAAGCGCAAAAACAAAAATTTTTCAACAAGCCCAATCCTATATTATTTATTGATGAAATTCACCGATTTAGCAAATCGCAACAAGACTCGCTACTTGGTGCAGTGGAAAAAGGAATTGTTACGCTCATAGGCGCAACCACCGAAAATCCTAGCTTTGAAGTGATTTCTCCCCTACTCTCGCGCTGCCAAGTGTATGTACTCAAGCATCTGGAAAAGAACGATTTAGTAAAATTACTCACGCACGCACTCCAAACCGATTTTCAGCTCAAAGACCGAAAAATAGAACTAAAAGAATACGAAGCACTTTTGCAACATTCGGGTGGCGATGCCCGAAAATTACTTAATTTGCTCGAATTGGTAATCAACTCAGACGAAAACGACGAAATTTCAATCACCAACGAGCTAGTAAAAGAGCGTTTGCAAAAAAATCTGGCACTTTACGACAAAGATGGCGAATTGCATTACGACATCATTTCGGCATTCATCAAATCGGTGCGCGGAAGCGACCCAAATGGCGCAATTTACTGGCTTGCTCGCATGGTGGAAGGCGGCGAAGACCCCAAATTTATCGCTCGCCGATTGCTCATTCTGGCTGCCGAAGATATTGGTTTGGCAAATCCAAACGCCCTACTTTTGGCAAACAACTGCTTTTCGGCAGTAGAAAGAATTGGCTTTCCCGAAGGAAGAATTGTGCTGGCTGAAACAACCATTTATTTAGCAAATTCGCCAAAAAGTAATTCGGCATATTCTGCAATTGGTGCAGCTCAAAAATTGGTACAAGAAACTGGCAATTTGCCCGTTCCTTTGCATTTGCGCAATGCACCCACAAAGCTCATGCGCGAGCTAGGCTACGGAAAAGAATACAAATACGCCCATGCTTACGAAGGCAATTTTGTTGATACAGAGTTTCTTCCAACCGAAATTTCGGGCACAAAACTCTACGAACCGTCAAACAACCCCACCGAAAACAAAACAGCCGAACAACTCAAAATAAAATGGAAAAAATACAACTATTAAAAAAAATAAGTATTTTACTCAATCAAAAAAAACCAATTTATTTTTTAATATTTAAACATTCAACCAACATAAAAAGCAAAATTAAAAACAAAAATAAATTTGTAAATGCAAATTTTTGCTTATCTTTGTTTTTAAGAAAATTGAAGAAATTCAAACCACAATAACTTATAACAGAAAAAAATGTACTTATTTTTCGATACAGAAACCACTGGCTTGCCCAAAGACTACAAAGCTCCGGCAAGCGATACCGATAATTGGCCCCGAATGGTTCAAATTGCATGGCAAATCTACGATAAGAACAATGAATTGGTTGAAAGTGAAGTATTTATAATAAAACCCGAAGGCTTTGAAATTCCGGCAGAAGCCGCCAAAGTTCACGGAATTACAACCGAAATAGCCACAAGCAAAGGCGTTGATTTAGAAAAAACGCTCAATAAATTTCGCGAAGCAATGATAAAATCAGATTTTTTGGTTGCTCACAACATTAGCTTCGACGAAAAAATTGTGGGTGCTGAATTTATTCGCAAAAACATAGCGCGAATGCCAAAAAAAATTATTCGCATTGATACAATGGTTGAATCGACCGATTATTGCAAAATTCCAGGCAAATTTGGCTACAAATGGCCAAACTTAACCGAACTTCACGTAAAACTTTTCGGAAAAGCCTTCCAAGGTGCACACGATGCCCTTGCCGATGTTATTGCTTGCTCTAAATGCTTTTTTGAACTGAAAAGACTAGGCGTTATCAAATAAAAAAAGCTGTTTTTTACAGCTTTTTTTATTTTTCTACTCTATTTTTTTCAGTTTTTCTTTTGCTTTCAAACGATAATCGTTTGGGCTTTCAGTAAGCATTTGCAAAATAATTTTTGCTTTAGCTATTTGCTTCAATTCAATGTAAGTGAGAGCTTTGTACCACAGTGTTTTGTAATAATCCTTTGTTTTCTGCTCAAATTTGAGCGAATCCAGAATTTGCAGTGCCTCTTCGTAATTTTTGTTATCAAATTGATTTACAGCCTCTTTTAGCGAAAAAGACATAGATTTTACAGTACTTCGTTTATTTTTTTCGGAACCACTTACCAAGGGAGTTTCAGATTCAATTACATTATTGTCTAACTTCTCCTCCTTTACTTGGTCTTCCGCTAAGTCTTCAAACATCGAAACTTCTGTTTTAGCCGACTTATTATCAGCTACATAACCCGAATTTTGTGGCGAAATAAGAATTGTTGAATCGGGTGTAATAAAAACTTCATCGCTTGATGTTATATTATCTTGCATTTCAATCAATTCTGGAATTTTAACTTGCTTTTTGGTCGAAAAATTAGCCGAATTTTCTTGTTCAAATTTTGTAACAGATAACGAATCGTCCATCGCAACGCCTTCATTAGTAGCTATTACACTCGCCATTTTCTCCTCGCTTTGGTAATCGGTGTATGCCAAATCAGCCTTTTGAGTATCATTTTTGAAAATAAGCACCACCGAAATTCCAATCAAAACAAGCAACAAGGCTGCTATTGAATACAAAGGTTTGATTTTCTTAAAGATAACTATTTTTTTTTGTTTTTGTTCCGAAATTTTATTGTCTATTTGAATGTTCAAATTTGCAACAATCGAATTTAGTTTTTTGGTATTTTCAATCTGCAAAAATCCGTCCAATTCATCAGAACACATTTCGCAGTCAGCCAAATGCACTTCTACCTCGCGCTTTTGAGCATCGGAAAGTTTACCGGCAATGTAATTTTGCATTACTTCTTGCGATAAACAAATCGAACTGGTTTTCAATATGTTTTGATAATTGTTCACAAAATTTGGATTTAAAAAATTCAACTTACCGAAACAAGAATAAACGAATTTTGGTCAAAAAACGAAAGAAAAAACAAAATAATGCCCAATTTTTGCATATTTAGTTTTAAATTACGTTTTCCATTTTGAATAGAGCTTTTCACTTTATTCAGGTCAAAACCTGTGAGTTCTACCACTTCTTTGTACGATTTTTCTTGCAAATAAAACAATTCAATGCAAATTTTCTGTTCGCTATTTAATTGATTCATAGCTTTTTCCAAAGCTTGATATTTTTGTTCGTTTTCTTGTACACTTGTATGATGCAAATTGGTTTCATTTTCCATAAACGAAACTGAAAAATTTTCATATTCGTGATGTTTTTTTTGAAACGCTTGATTTTGACGCAATTGCTGAAGGCAAAAATTTTTGGTAACTACATGCAACCACGATTTGAAATTTTCAATTTCATGCTTTAACAGGTCTTGAACTAATTTCTCAAAAATCATCATCACAGCTTCTTTGCTATCTTCCTGATTTTTAAGATATTTCATAGCTACTAAAAATACAAAACGAGTATAGCGTTTGTATAATTCACCTACCAACAAAACATCTTTGCTTTGTTTGTATTTGTAAATCAATTCGTTATCGCTATACTCGTTCAAAATTAATTCGATGAAATGTTATATTTTCGCTTTGTTTGCTTTTCGTTTATTTATTCTATTGATTATGAACCAAATAATACCCGCCATAAAAATTAAGAAGGGCCAAATATTAACCAATCCCACCAAAAACCAAACCATATTTGTCCAACCATTAACAAAACCACGCGAAAATTCCGAGCCAAAACCTTTTTCCGATTCGTGATACTCGTAAAAAGTAACGTGAAGCGTACTCAAAGAGGTTCTATTTTCGAGGAATTTCAAACGCCCTTCAGCCGATTCTATTTCTTCGCGCAAAACGCCAATTTGCCGTTCCACTTCCATAATGTCGGATACGCTGTTGGCTTTGGTCAAAATTTGCAAGTAGCGAGCTTCGAGTTCTTTTTTTGTTTTTATACGCGCCTGAATATCAAGAAATTCCTCGGTTACATCAGTTGCGTTAATGTCTTTGCTGTCTAAATGTTCTACGCCGCTCACTATTTTGTTGAGCAAGTTGTCAAAATCGGCTATTGGCACACGAATGGTCATGTTTTGCTGAATTTTTTCGGGATATTTATTTTCAGTATCCGCCGAAACGTATGCGCCAAGCTCTTTTACCACTTTGTCTATTTTTTTGCGTGCATCGGTAATATTGTCGGTTTCAAAACTAATGCTTCCTTCTTTAATAATCTTTCGTTCAGTTACTTTAATAGGGGTCGAGCTAGTTGCATTAGTACTCTGCTCAGCTTCAACAACTGAAGTTTCATCTACTGCTTCGGTTGTTTCTTCGGTTGCTTCTTCATAACCATAATCTGCACTTTTCGATGCAGTAAAATCTGCGTTGGAATCTTTGTCGGAACAAGAAAAAAGTAAACCGGTAAAAATGAACAATAAAAAAACAATGTTTTTCATAAAAAAAGATTTGAATGAATACTTACAGAAAATTTATGACTAAAATACGAAATTTGATTCAAAAAAAAAACTTTTAACTATAAAAAGCTAAAAGTTTTTTTAACAAGGCTTCTAAACAAGAAGTTAGAAGCATAAATGTGCCAAATTTAAAAAGATTAATTAAGCTTGATTTTTATAAAATACAATAATTGTAAATATCTTATTACCAGCCAATTAAACGTTTTTTTTGCATCGTTTATTTTTTCATATTTGGTAATTCCAAACCATAACCTTTAATTCTGTCGTCGCGTTTCAAAAGATAAGCAAACAATAGAGAGAAAAGAGTTAAAATAATGAAAATCAACCAAGTTTGAGTATAATCCCAAGCAATGTGGTTTTCTACTTTGTATAAATCCATTTTTTCGGCAATTTGCTCGTTTGTTAAGCCAAGAGCTTCAAATCCTTTTCTTGCTTCGTCCAATTTTGCTACCACTTCAGGGTTTGTAAGGTCTAACACTTTGCCAAGTAAGGTTGGAATTGCCAAAAGTCCGATATTTTGTACCCAAAATATTAAAGCATAAGCAGTTCCGAGTTGTCTTTCGGGTATAATTTTAGGAACCGATGCCCACATTGCCGATGGCACCAATGAGAAGGCTACGCCTAAAAATGCAATAGAAATAAGCGCAAAAGCGATGTGGGTAAGTCCTGGAATCCAAAGAATTAAGTGTGCAACAATAATCAAAGCTGCGCCTAAATACATAATCGATGCGCCTTTGCCTTTTTTGTCGTACAAATTACCAAAAATAGGAGTCAAAGCTATTGTAAATAAAGGAATTAAGCCTACTACAAAACCCGCCCATTGTTCAGGAACTCCAAATTTATTCACCATCAAATCGGGACCGAATTTATAAAACGGGAAAACGGCAGAGTAAAACAAAACGCAAAGCAATGCAACGTACCAAAAACCACTGTTTCCAAGAATAAACCCAATGTCTTTGAGTTGAAATTTTTCATCGTCGCCAAGAGCATCAGTTTCGGCTTGCAACTGTTTGTCGAGCTTCACATCGAAAAAATAATAAACAATGAAAGTAAGTAAACCGATAAAAATCATAATTACTCCAAGCATTACGTTCACCGGAATAGAAAAACGAATAACCACAAGCGGTGCAGCCCACATAGCAATAAACGAGCCCAAACGAGCAAACGCCATTTCCATACCCATTGCCAAAGCCATCTCCTTGCCTTTGAACCATTTAACAATAATTTTAGAAACCGTAATACCGGCATATTCAGTTCCTACTCCAAAAATAGCATAGCCCATTCCGGCTACAATTACTTGCGTTTTGAAAGTATAACCAAAGATAGACATAACTAAACTTGGATCGATGTAATTAAATGAATACCATTTAATTAAACCTCCAACCAACGAAATAAGAGCCGCCAAAATAGCCGAAATTCTTACTCCAATTTTGTCGAGCAAAATGCCTACAAAAACAAGCATGAAAATAAATACATTCAACCAACCGTAAGCACCCGTAACTAGCCCAAAATCAGAGCTTGACCAGCCGTAAGCCTTTTCTAACATAGGCTTTAATGGCGAAATAATTTCTTGAAATAAATAAGCTGTTAGCATCGAAAATGCTACAATTACCAAGATAAACCACCTTAATTTGGGGTTGTCTCTCAACGTTTTTTCAATTTGTTGTGTCATTTTAATAGTTTTATTTTGTAAAGTTTTGTTATAAAAAAGTATAATAGTTATTCGTAATTTTCTATTTGCTCTACTAATTCTTTAAAAATAAGCGTTAATTCTTCTTTATCAGCTACTTGCTGCTCTTGCATCATGTTTTGAAATACATCAAGCACGTCAATATCGGCAATGCTTTTGCTTTGGTCGAAAAAAGAAGTTATTTCGGTCAATTGTTCGGCAAAACTAATATTAAATTTCAATATTTCTATATGTTTTAAATCAGCTTTTAGCTCTTCAAAAGCTAAATTAATGGCATGATTTATTTTGTCTTCGTGAATATAAATTTCGAGCCAATCGGTTAATTGACTGCTATTTGTATAATCCAATAACCTGCTTCGCACTTCCAAAAAACTACCTTTTAGGCTTACTAATTTGCGAAATTGAGGAACTTCAATCGGCAGAATAGTTTTAGAATTATTCGAAATATCGAGCAGCAAAACACATTTTGAGTCATTTTGCTCGCTAAAACTAAGCGGAATGGGTGAGCCTGAGTATCGAATAAATTCATTTTTGGCTACTTTTTGAGGCTTATGAATGTGCCCAAGTGCCAAATAATCGAAAGAAAACAAAATATTTTCAGCCTCCACGCTACCCAAGTTGCCAATGTAAATTTCGCGCTCGCTATCTGATTTTGAAACACCTGTGGCAAAAAGGTGTCCTGTAGCAATTACCGGAATATTTTGCTGTTTGTAGATTTGAGTAAGTTCGGAAAGTGCCTTGTAATGGTTTGATATTCCGGCTTTTATCGAAATAGTTTTATCTTCGTAACTTTCTCCTTCTGTCGATTTTCTGATGTCGCTATCGCGCAAAAAAGGTACAGCACACACTACAAGCTCTACTTTTTCGTCGATTTTAATTTCAATTATTTGCTGCAAAAGGTCATCTGAAATTCCACCAACTATATGAATATTAAGGAATTGAAGAATTTCTTTGGGTGCTCCCAGTGTACTTGGCGAATCGTGATTTCCGCCCACAATAATTATGTTTTTGCAGTAGCTTGTCGAAATTTGATACAACGCTTTGTAATACAGCTTCAACGCTTGATTTGAAGGAAAAGCAACATCGAAAATATCGCCCGAAACAATCAATAAATCAACCTTTTGCACATTAATCTGTTCAATTAACCAATCAAAAAAGAGCGAATGTTCTTCATCTCTAAAATTAGTGTACAGTCGCTGTCCAATATGCCAATCTGAGGTATGTAAAACTTTCATAAATCGCTCTTTTAATGATTGTTGATAATTTTATGTGCTAAAAAAATAAAAAAAAACAATTTCAAATAAATTAATACCTTATTATTTTTTCAAACTCTTCAAAACTTCTTCAATTGCTTTGTCCAACTGTGGGTCGGTGTCTGAAAATCTATCTTTGAATGTGTTTTTGATGTAAATATCTGGCTTTACTCCGGTTATTTCTAAGTCGTTACCATTCAAATCAAAACAGCCCCAAGCAGGCAAGCGAGTATAAGAACCATCAACCAAGCCTTGAGCCGAAGTAAAAATAATCCAGCGGTAAGTCTCTGTGCCAACAATTTTGCCTAACCCCATTTGTTTGAATCCAGCTGCCGTCATTTCGGCATCGCTTAGTGAATATTCATTGATTAACAACACAATAGGTTTGTCGGCAGGCGCAAAATTTGGCTGTGGCGACATTTTTCCATTTCTATATTTCCACTGCAAATAAGGCTTTTGCGACAAAAATTGTAACACTTCATCGTGTACATTTCCGCCTCGGTTGTAGCGCAAATCCAAAATCAAAGCCTCTTTTTGCCAAGCCTCAGTGGTCATATCAATCAAAAAACGATTCAAACTTCCATCGCCCATGTCTTTCATATGCGCATAAGCAATTTTCTGATTTCCAAGCTTATCCACTTTTTTCTGATTTTTATCAATCCACTCGTCATACAGCAAATCTACTTGCGCGTAAGTGCTAATGGGGTGAAATTTAACATCAAAAGTTTCGCTTTTTCGCTTAAAAGTCAAAGTAATTTCATCGCCCAACGATGTTGCATTAAAATAAGAATCTCGGTTTTTTGTTTTATCTACAAGAACCGAATTAACTGCAACAAGCTCATCTCCAGCTAGTATTGGATTACCAAATACATCGGCAGGCGATTTTTTAACAATTCGCTTTACGATAAACGGATTTTCATTTTCAAATAAAATTCCGGTATTTTGCGACTTAATATTATAATAAGTTTTTAGCTCATCGCCTTCCGTTCTAAAATCGAGATGAGAAGCATTTAGCTCGCCCAGCAAATCATTGAAAAGTGTGGTTAAATTTTGTCGATGACGCACGTAAGGCAAATAAGTTTCGTATTGTTTTTTTGTTTTTTCCCAATCAATACCATGATAATTAACATCATAGAAATTATCGGCAAGCGCAGCCCAATTTTCGTAAAACATTTGAACAAACTCGTTGTTTAAATTAATGGCAAATTCAAATTCGATATTAATCTTATCGAACTTATTTTCAGATAGTTTCACCTGATAAATATTTTCTGACGAAAGCGCATAATAAGTATCTTTGGCTTTAACTATTTGGCTAAAAGAAGACGAAGAAATTTTTTCGGTTTTAGCTTTATCAAAAGGTGTAAGTTCATGTTTCCAAGCCTCATACTCCGAATTATTTTGAGCATTGAACAAAACTATAGTTTTCTCTTTTTCTTTAAAAACAATGGGAGAGTATTGATTATCAAAAGCTAAATCCAGATTTTCCCAACGCTCCCAGAGATTTTCCCATTCAAATTTCATTTGAATAACAGAATCCGCCTTTTCTTCTTTCTTAAATAATTTATTGTATTCATCTGATTTAAAATCATTTGCAAAACGATAAAGAGGTACGCGATACAGAATCATACTACCATTTCCACGTGGATAACTAGCATTGAAACGATTAGCCGAAAAATACAAATATTTTCCATCGGGCGACCAAAAAGGGTCAGACTCTGGAACGCCTGTATTTGTTATATTTGTCTTGGTTTTCAATTTCAAATCATAAACAAAAATATCGGTCTCAAAATTACGAAAAGCTGTGTAAGCCAAATAATTACCATCGGGAGAGAAACGAGGAATATCGCCACGAAACCAAAATTCATCTTCTACAATGGTTTCCGTTTTCAGAGTAACTAAATCGACAAGATTCAAGTCCGAATTTCCACTCAAATAAGCCGCTTTGTCTCGCTTAGGCGACAATTCTAAAAATCTTCCATTCTTTTGAAAATCAGTTATTTGCTTTTCATTTTCATCTTTATTTGCCGAAATTGTAAATAAATTACCCCAGCCTTTATTGGTTCGTAAAAACAAAAGAGTTTCGTTGTCTTTTAGCCATTTTACTTCAGTAACACGCTCTTTTTCATTGGTTTTAATTTCCTTAACAAATTTTCCTTTCACATCTGAAACAAACAACTTTCCACGCGAAACAAATGCAAATTTTTTATTATCGGGCGAAACATCAAAATAGCTAATGTTTCCAGCAACTTTGATAGGCTTGTCGGTTTGCAACATTTCGTTCTTAAAAATATCTACTTGCGGCTTTTCTGTTTTTCCAGTAGCTACATTGTAAACAAATAATTGATAGTCTTTTACAAAAACAACTTTATTCCCATTTGCACTCACCTGCGGTTTGTAAATAGCTGTTTCAAAATTAGTTAAGTTCTTTTTTATGCCATTTTGTATCGTGCATAAATTATACACTTTATTTACTTCGTCCGAAGCAAAATAAAGCGTTCCTGTTTTATCTACGCTAGACCATAAATCTTTGCCATTATAAGTTGTAAGTTCCTTATATTCAAAGTTTTTTGAATTAAAAGACAAAATATTCGGATTTTGATCGCCTATGTAGCGTTTGCGGTTAAAATACCTAAAACTTTCGTAGGTTTCGCAAAAATAAAAGGTATTTCCGCTAGGATCCTCACAAACATTGTGTGCATAATTGAAAAAATCTTCACCCAATATTCGAGTATGAGTTCCACCCTTTCTACTTATTTTATAGGTACTTACCATATTAAACTGACCTGAATTAAAATAAATAAATTCAGAATTCCAAGCCCAACTGTCCACTTGTTCGGCAGCATCAGAAAATGTAAGTTGCTGAATTTCACCACCATTCAAAGGCATAACATATACATCAGCATTTCCGTTTTGGGTAGAAGAAAACGCTAACCATTTGCCGTCGGGCGAAACTTTTGGATTTGACTCTAATCCGTCCATTGCAGTTAAACGAGTAGCAAGCCCACCAACTGAATTTACTTTCCAAATATCTGTTTCATAAACAAATAGCACATCATTTCCGTCAGGAGTTAAGCTAGGGTCAGAAACAAACCAAGCATTTGATTGCTGCGCCTGAACATAAAAAAATGAAAAAAGAAAAGTGTAAGTTAATAAAAATATATATTTTTTCATCGTTAAAACTAAAAAAGTTTATAATTGTATAAAATAATTTTCAAAGAAAATTCTAAAATTTAATTTCCTAAACCTCTCTTTAAAAATATTCCACAAGGTTGCGAAACAAGTTGTTCGTTTTCGATAATTAGCTCGCCTCTTAGCAAAACAGTTTCAGCAACTCCCTTTATTTTCAAGCCTTCGTAAATATTACTATCGCAATTTTGATGTTGATTTTCAAGCGAAATTATTTTTTCGGTATCGGGATTCCAAATGACCACATCGGCATCTAGCCCTATTTTCAAATCGCCCTTTTGCCTGCCCAAACCAAAAATGCGTGCAGGAAGTGTTGAAACAAGCCCAACAAACTGATTCATAGTTATTTTGCCAGTCAAAACGCCATAAGTATAAAGCAAACTCAAACGGTATTCGATACCGCCCGCTCCGTTCGGAATTTTAGTAAAATCGTGTATTCCAGCATCTTTCTGTCCTTTCAAATTAAATGGACAGTGGTCGGTTCCAATACTTTGAATGGTGTGAATGGAGAGCGAAGCCCAAAGTTTTTCTTGGTCGCTAAGTGTGCGAAGTGGTGGACTCAAAACATACTTTGCCGACTTTTTAAATTCCTGATTGTAAAGACTTTCGTCTAAAAGTAGGTAGTGCGGGCAAGTTTCGGCATAAATAGGCAATTCTTCGCGCTGCGCTTTTTCAATTCGCAACATGCCTTTTGCCGACGAAACGTGCACTACATAAAGCTTACAATCAGTTAGTTTGGCTATTTCGATGGCTCTGTTTATAGCCTCTTCTTCGAGCGCAACTGGTCTCGTGAGTGCGTGGTATTTGGGCGAGGTATTTCCTTCTAAAACAGACTTTTGCCGCAAAAATTCGATGACTTTTCCATTTTCGGCATGAACCGTAACCAATCCATTTTGCTTGCCCACAGCATTCATCACTTTTACCAATTCGTAATCGTCTAAGCCTATATCGTAAGCCATATAAACTTTAAAAGAGGAAATCCCCTCCTCTTTTATACATTTAATTATTTGATTTTCAGTATCTTCATTCCAACCTATGGGCGATACATGAAACGAGAAATCGGTATAACAATTTTTGGCATCAGCCTTGCGCAAATTCAATGCTTCTATCAAATTTTGATTTCTGAAGGGCGTAACAAAGTCAATAACTGTGGTAGTTCCGCCAAAAACAGCCGCCTTGCTCCCACTCTCAAAATTATCTGACGAATTGCCAGCAGGAGTTGGTAAATCTAAATGCACATGCGGATCGATGCCTCCCGCAAAAACGTATTTTCCACTAGCATCAATTACTTTAAAGGCTTCAAAATCATCTATTTGAGTTTGTATTTTAGCTATTTTGCCAGCTTCTATCAAAATATCGGCTTTTAAGCTTTCATTAAATCGAACAATTGTGCCATTTTTAATTAAAATAATACCTTCTTTTTTCATGTAAAAAAAAAATTAATAGCGTAATTTACATTCTATTGCTTTTTTGTTAAATTGTTGATAGTGTAAAAAAATAATAACTTTTTGAGAAAGTTATCTAAAATTGTATATTTTCCAATTTCTTATGATAAAATAACAATGTAACAATGTAACAATGTAACAATTTAACATTAGAATTTAGCTTGCTTTTTTATAATTTTTGAATAGGCTGCTAAGTTTGATTTTAATTACTCCCCAAACGGCTTCATTAAAAATTCCACCACTCATTTTGGAAGCACCTTCTTTGCGTTCGGTGAAAATAATCGGAACTTCTTTTATCAAAAATCCATGTTTCCATGTTTTGAATTTCAGTTCAATTTGGAACGCATAACCTTGCATTTTGATTTTATCTAAATCGATTGTTTCCAATACTTTACGAGTATAACACACAAAGCCAGCAGTAGTGTCTTTAATTTTCATGCGCGTAATAAAACGCACGTAAGCCGATGCGTAATAAGACATTATGACTCTTCCCATAGGCCAGTTCACAACGTTTACTCCCGAAATGTACCTCGAACCAATGGACATATCGGCACCTTGAACGCAAGTTTTTTGCAACAAAACCAAGTCGTCGGGGTTGTGCGAAAAGTCGGCGTCCATTTCCATTATGTAGTCATATTTTTTTTCTAAAGCCCACTTAAATCCTGTAATATAAGCGGTTCCCAAGCCAAGTTTGCCTTTGCGCTGAATCAAAAACAAGTGCTCAGAAAATTCATTCTGCAAATTTTTAACAATTTCTGCTGTGCCGTCAGGCGAGTTGTCATCAATGATGAGTATATCTATTAATAAGCTCAAAGAGAATACTTTACGAATTATTTTTTCGATATTTTCTTTTTCATTGTATGTGGGAATAATTACAAGATTTTTTGACATCTGCTATCTTATTGTTTTTGTGTACTATTTAAAATTTTGAATTAGAAAAATAAAAACTAATTTTACAAAATTTTCTTTGCAAATTTAAAAAAAAAGACTAAGTTTAACTACATTTTGTATGAAAAAAAGAGAGCTACGCACAAAAGATAATTACACAGAAAAAGAAATTTATGCGTTTCTGCTTATCAAAGAGATTGAATTTGAAAAAGTTACATATTACGCATTGGAAAGTGAATTTGGAAAAAAACATCTTTTAGTAAAAGAATTTTACGCTGATTATGATTTAGAGATAGGTAAAAAAATAAATTGCTATGTGGACAAAATAAATTGCGCAGGTGAAATTTTTTTAGAACCAATTCATCCTTATTATAAATTAAATCAAATATATAGCTTCAAAGTATTGCGTGAAGGAACAAAAAATATAAAAGGTTTGGTTGATTATGGTGTTTTTTTTGAAAGCAAATACAAAACAGAATTATTTTTGCCTACCAGCCGCGAAAAGGCAAAAGAATTACTTAATCAAGAAGTTGTAAATTTGAAATTAATTAGAATAAAGAAAGGGGAATTTTATACAGAACTAGTATAATTAACAGGAAAAGAAATAGTTACCCTTGCTCCTGCTCCTTCTACATTTTCAGCATTTACGCTTCCGGCTATGTAGTTCATAATAAGTTTTACGGTAGCCAAGCCAACTCCAAGCCCGCTTGCCGAAAAAAGTGTTTTCTCGGTAAAGAAATCAAATACCTTTTCTAACGCTTTGGTTGAAAATCCTTTACCATAATCAGTAATGCTTATAACGGCTTGCGAGTTTTCGATTTTCGAATCGAGCAATATAATTCCATTGCTTGGCGAGTGCTTAAAAGCATTGTCTAAAATCATAACCAACGCATTGGAAATCAGTGTTGTTTCAATTTCAACCAAGCTTTCGGGAATAGCAAGCGTTAAGTGCAATTTTTCTCTATTCCATTTGAATTTGTTGCAATAAGTATCGGCAATGCTAACGATAAAATGGCGAAGATTGGTAGAAACTGAGCGTTTTTTGAAATTTTCGAATTGCAAAGAAGTAATCAAAAGCGAAATATCCGAAATTCGGACTAATTTGTCGGCTGCTTCATTAATTTCATCGAGAAAATCGCTGTATTTTTCATCAGAAACTACATCTTTGAGTATGTACGAAAAGCCTTTTATGGCATTGAGGGGCGTTCTAAGTTCGTGGCTGATAAGGTTTAAGAAATCACTTTTTGCCTTATCTATTTTATTTAATTTTTCGTTAGCAAGGGTCAATTCAAGAGTTCGCTGCTGTACTTTTTCTTCGAGGGTTGCATTGATTTGTTCCAAGGCTTCTCTGTTTTGTTTTATTTCTATATGCGTTGCTACTCTCGAAAGTAATTCTACCGATTTGAATGGTTTCGCAATATAATCTTGTGCACCAGCATCAAAGGCTTCTTTAATAGTGCTTCCATCTGTTTTGGCAGTAAGAAATATAATTGGAATTTTCTTGGTTATTTCATTAGATTTTAGCCGCTTACAAACTTCAATTCCGTCCATTTCGGGCATCATAATGTCCAAAAGAATAAGGTCTGGCAATTTTTCATTGACAAAATCAAGAGCCTCAAAACCGCTTGTAGCAATTGCAGCTTTAAATTTTGCCTCTTTTAAGATACTTCCTAAAACTTGCAAATTTTTAAAATTATCATCTACAATAAGTATCAACGAGCTTGACATATTTTTTATATTTTAATAGAAAATGAATTTCGTTTGAATTTTTTTATAAAATAAAACACAATTTTAGTAAATTCTCAAACTTTCGTTTTTTTACGTTTACGTCTCAAAAAAGTCAATTCGTTCTTTACTATTCAAAAATGAAGGTGTTTATTTTATGCTAAGTTAGCAAAAAAAATTAATAAAAAAAATTTTAGTTTTATGATACCTATTTTTTTTACAATTTTTCGATAAATGCAATCAAATTATTTAAACTTCGCTTTATTTTGGGTAAATCGAAGCTTTGTAAGTTGTCGTTCAATTCATCTATAAATGGCTCAAATTCAAGCAAATCAACTGATTCTACATAACTTTGAAAATTCTCGGTAAAAGCTTCGATATCATCAATTATAAAAATTTTATTTAGTTCGTACAATTCTAATAAAACAATACTTTTGAGATATTTAATGTTATGTTCTATTTTTTTATCCGAAATATTCAAATCGCTCAATGCTACATTACTTTTTTTAGAAATAGTAATTTCACTAACAACATGCTTATATGGCAAAAAGCTGGCTAATTCAAAAAATAAACTAGAAAGTTGTATTGGCTTGCTAATGAATGCATTAAATCCAGTTTTCATTATCTTTTCCCTATCGCTCACCAGCGCCGAAGCCGTGAGAGCGATAATTGGAATTTCGGCAAATTCAGGAATTTTCCGAATTTCGATGGCTGCACTTATTCCATCAAGTACGGGCATTCTAATGTCCATCAAAATGGCATCGGGCTTGTAAAGTTTGGTAAATTCGATAGCTTCGCGTCCATTTACAGCAGTAATTACCTGTACTTGAGTATTTTCGAGAAATTCGGTAATTAGATTTCTATTCAGTTCAATGTCGTCAACCACCAAAAGCGTGGAGGTTTCAAAAACAATAGAGCTGTAATCAAAATTGTGTTGTTCTTTAATTTCTTTCAATTCGTCCGAAACTTTAACGTCGTAAAGATTTATAATGAACTTACTTCCCGAAAGACGCTTTTTTTCAGCCTTTTGAATGCTGTTCAATTTAATATCGCCATTCATCATTTCTACCAACCGAGCGGTAATCGAAAGACCTAAGCCTGTGCCTCCATAATGTTTATTTGCTTGATTTTCTTGTTGTTCAAAGGCATTAAAAATTTTTTGCTGCGACTCGTCGGCAATTCCAATTCCGGTATCTTCCACCGAAATGGTCAAATTGCGAAAATTATCATTTTTATTGGTAGCTTCATGGGTAATAACATGGATTTTGACAAAACCTTCGTCGGTAAATTTGATAGCATTTCCAACCAAATTAAAAAGAATTTGCCGCATTCTAATTTCATCAAGCATCATCGAGTCTGGAACATTTTCGTCTAAATCGATAATAAAATCAAGGTTTTTGTCTTGAACTTTGAGCGAAAAAATATTTTTAATTTCCTCAACAATTCCTCTGACACTTGTGTAATCATACTCAAGCTTCATTTTTCCAGCTTCAATTTTGGAAAGATCGAGAATATCATTAATAATCATAATCAAGCTTTTACCGCTCGATTGAATGGCGTTGAGGTAGCTTTTCTCCTTCAATCCTTCCACTTTTGTAGCCAAAAGCTCGCTAAACCCTACAATTGCGTTCATAGGTGTTCGTATCTCGTGGCTCATATTTGCCAGAAACTCGCTTTTTGCCTTGTTTGCGCTTGTGGCTTCGAGTTTTGCTTGTTCTTTTTCTATTATTTCTTGCTTGAGTTTTTCGTTGGTTTTGAGCAAATTTTCTTTTTGCTTGGTAATTAAAATTTCTTGCTTTTCTTGCTCATCTTGAACTAGTTGCATTTGTTCAATGATTTGTTTTAGCTCTTCTTCTTGCGCTAAGAGTTGATCGTTTTTCAATCTCAATTCTTTTCTACTTTCTTCGGCAGTTTTAACCGCTTTCTCAAGTTTTTTCTCTTTTGAGATAAGCATTGTGTTTGCTTGCTTCAATTCATCACGCTGGTTTTTAAGCTCTTGCTGTATTTTTGTGAGCTCCAGCATTTTTTGTTCTAACTGAATTTGTTGGTTTTGTTGAATTTTATTCAAATTCTCTAATTCACTTTCATTTTGCTTAATTTCGGTTATATCCGTTTTAATGAGCAACAAGCCATTATCATTCAAATAGTTAATAAAAAAAGGAGCTTTCGTTATTTGGAATATTTTTTTATTTTCGTCAATATTTTCAATTGCTTTGTAAATAATCATTCCATTCTTTATTACTTCAATCTCTTGTTTTCTAAGTGCTTCCGCTTTTTGATAATCAAAAAAATCAAAATCGGTTTTACCTACTAAATTTTCAACTTGTGTGTTTAAATTTTCAGCAGTTACTTTATTTACTATCAAGTATTTACCTAAAGAATCTTTCAGAATAATTTCGGCGGGAAAAAAATCGAGAATTTTTGATAAAAGTCGTTTATTTTCCTCTAGCTGATTGAGTATTTGAGCAGCTTTAATTGCATCAATTTCCTTGAGTCTAATCATTTCCTCCTGAGTTGTAAGGAGTTCCTCCAGATTTTGCTTCAATTCTTCTTCCTGTGCTCTAAGTTCTTCGTTGTTGATTTTAAGTTCTTTCTGAGCGTCAGCATATTGCGAAAGAGTTTTTCTCAATATTAACTCCTTGTTGCCCATTATTTTGTTAGCATCTAAAAGTTCTTGCTCTTTCAAATCAAGCTGTTCTTGTGTTTTTTTAAGTTCAATGAGCTTTAGTTCAAGCTTTTCCTTCAATTTCTGGGTTTCGTTTTGTTTATAGGAGAGTTCGGTAATGTCAAATTGTATTGCGAGTAATCCTTTTTCATTCAAATAATCAATAAAAAAAGGCGTTTTAATTGTTCTAAACACAATTTCAGTATCACTAAAAGTATCAGAATAAGTATATTCACGTTTGCCTTTTCTTATTATATCCTGTTCAATTTCAGCATTTCGTTTAGCTTCTTCAATCGGATATAAATCGAAATCCGATTTTCCAGTTAGCAAAGAAGCTTCAACACCATAAAAATCAGCTACTTGGTTATTGAATAGCACAAATCTGCCACGAGCGTCTTTTATAAATACCTTAGCGGGAATTTTATTTAGAATACTATTGGTCAGCTTTTTATAATTCATAATTTCGTTAATATGCTCATTGTTTTGCTCCTGCTCTAATTTCTTCAACCGCTCAATTTCCGACACACTTTGTTCGTATTTGTGCAGTGTTTCGTCCAAAACTACTTGCTGCTCTGTTATTTTTTGCTTATAAACATTCATTTCTTCCAAAAGTTTTTCGGTGTGTGTATGCACTCTTGAAGAAAATAATGAGGCTGAAATATTACTGGCTAATTTTTCAACAAAAGAAATTTTAGCTGGCGAAAATTTTTTAAATGAAGCAATTTCAATAACTCCAAGTAATTCATTTTCAAGTATCAAAGGCACAATAAGCAAAGCATTCGGATTTGCCTGCCCCAATCCGGAAGTTATTTCAATATAATTTTGAGGTATTTCGGTTAGGTAAATAGTAGTTCTCTCCAAAGCACAAGTGCCAATTAAACCATCGCCAACTTGTATTTTTTTCTGCAAATATTTTTTCTTTCCATAGCCATAAAAACTAATCAATTCGAGTTCTTGGTGCAAATCGTCTTCTTCCGAAAAAATAAATAATCCTGCTTGGTTTGCGTCAATATAATTTACCAGATTACTTAAAATTTTATTTGCTAAAATATCTATTCTTTCATTGCTTTTTCTCAAAATATCGTTTAAAATAGCCAATCCTTCATTTGTCCAATTTCTCAAAGATTCTTCTTCTTTGCGCTCAATTTCAAAATTTCTATTTCGTTTCAGGTTTTCGTGCATCTTAATGAGTAGTTGCCTGAAAATATTTGAAGTATTTGATGTATCGTAAGTTATATCAATATTTCCATTGAGTAATTCCGTAGTTATCTGGATATTTTCATTAAAACCATCTATAAATTTATTTATGTCTGAGCTTAATTTTCCAATCTCATCGTTGCTTATTTGAGTAATGGATTTAGCTAGCCTGCCTTCAGAAAGTTTTTGGGTAGTTTTACCAATTTCTTCTATCCGGCTAAACATATTTTGTAATAGCAAAACAATGGTAAGGAAAACAATAATTCCCGAAAAAATAATACCCAATATAATGGTTATTTTTGACTGACTAAAAAAAACAAGAATTGTAGATAAAGTTATAATAACGAATAATATAACTGCCCCCACTACGGTTAAAAATTTAACAAGAAGTCTATTTTTAGAAGAATTCATTTTAAAATCAATTTTCTATAAAAAATATATTATAACTACTAAATTTTAGCTATGTTTGGAAAGAAAACAGCAGAAGCTAGGCAATTTTCAAGCCCATAACTAAAATGTCGTCAATTTGTTCGCTATTTCCTTGCCATTCTTTGAGTGTTTTTTCCAAAACCTGCTTTTGCTCGGCAAATGATTTTTCTTGCATCATCAGTAGCAAACGTTTAAAAGGCTTAGACATGAATTTATTTTCGCCAGTTTCGTCGAATTGATCAACGTATCCATCTGAAAACATGTATAATGCATCTCCCGATTTGAGTTGTTCTTCGTATTTAGTAAAGCTTTCTTTCTCGCGCGAGTAAATACCAATAGGCATTCTATCTGGCTTAAAATGAATAAGTTCACCATTTCTAATCAAATACAAAGGATTGTAAGCACCTGCATATTCTAAGGTATATTTTTCCACATCAATCACACAAAGTGCCATGTCCATTCCATCTTGAGCTTCATTTTCTTTTCCTCTTTGGCGGAGCGAATTTTTAATTTTTTCTCTCAATTCATTCAAAATAAGATGGGCTTCTATTTTTTCAATTTCGGAATTATTCAAAATGTCATTCAAAAAAGAAATGCCCAACATGCTCATCAATGCGCCTGGAACGCCATGTCCGGTGCAATCGGCAGCCGATACAAATATTTTGTTGCCTTTTTGGCGCACCCAATAAAAATCGCCACTTACAATGTCACGGGGTTTTAGCAAAATAAAATGATCGCTAATAAAATCGCCTCCAAAGTCATCGGTTGGTAAAAGTGCTCTTTGAATTTTACTGGCATAAGTTATACTATCGGTAATACTTTTGTTTTTATATTCAATTTCTTCTTTTTGATGCGCAAGTAAGGTATTTTTAGCCTTCATTATTGTAGCATTCCTCAAAATAACAACTGAAAGCATTACCATTAGTAAGATAACTATTGCAGCAGAATAAATTAGAACTTTTTGCCTGTTTATTTTAGCTTCGTTGGCTAAATCTTTTTCCTTTTGCTCAAATTCTATTTGCTTTTGCTTTTTATCAAACTCATATTGCATAGAAAGCTGTGTAATTTTTTTTGTATTTTCGTCGTTATTAAGTCTCTGGTTTATAGCATTTTGCTCAATCGAATATTCAAAAGCTTTCTTGTAATTTTTCATTCCGGCATACGATAGGCTAAGTAAATTAGCCGAAGCATTCAAATGCTCGAGCGAGTTGGCTTCTTTGCCAAATTCATAAGCTTGCTGGAGATGAAACACCGCTTTTTCAAATTGAGCTAACTCGTAATAGCATTCTCCTATCCCAATATTTTCTAAGGCAACTCCACGCATATCTTGAAAATATTCTTTTATTTCTAGGCTTTTTTGATAGTTCAAAATTGCCGATTCGTATTTTTTGCTTTCCTTAAAAAGTGCAGCTATATTTGAATAACAATCGGCTTCTATGCGGGCGTCGCCTATTTCTTTGGCAATAGCTAAACTTTTAGAATAATTATCTATCGCTTTTTTGGTGTAAGTGCTGTCTTTATCTGATAATTCTTTATAAACATTACCAATATTATTCAAAACTTTTGCTATTCCTGGAAAATATTTTAGTTCTTCATTTATTTTCAACGACTTTTGATAATACGACAAGGCATCATCGAGATGATTCATACGCTCCGAAATGCTGCCAATATTGTTGTACGAATCAGCCATAGCTGGTTTGTCGCCAAGTATTTCATTAATTTTCAAGCCTTCAATATAATTTTCGAGTGCTTTTTTATAGTTTCCTTGCTTGTTGTAGATAATTCCTATTACGTTGTAGCAAGAAGCTTGTCCCTTTTTGAAGCTAATTTCGGTAGAAATATCTAAGCCTTTTGTCAAATTAACCAATGCTTCTGAATAATTTCCTATATTTTCATACAAACTACCTATTGTGTAATAAGATGATGCAATTCCTTCTTTATCATCTAATTGAATATTAATATCCAATGATTTTTTGCTGTACTCCAAAGCTTTGGTTGTATTTCCAATATAGGAATAAATGTTTCCCAAGTTGTTTAAAGTAGAAGCCATACCAAGCTTATCGTCAATGGATTGCCTCAAATCTAATGCTTTTTGGTAAAAGAAAAGACCCGAGTCGATTTTTGAAGCATAGTAGCAGGCGTTTCCTAAGTTGTGAAATGCCGTGCCCATTCCTTTTTTGTATTTTATTTTTTTTGCCAATTTCAATGCTTTCCTTGCATAACTAGCTGCTTCGTCCTGATTATAAGGCACAATTTCATACGATAACTCATTGTAAGTTTTAACCTTGAGGCTATCAACGGCTTGTGTTTTCAAGATTCTTTTCAAGCTGTCAATTTTTGTTTGCGAAAACAAAGAAATTGAGCTAATTAAATACAAAATAAGTAAAATATATTTTTTGGTATTACTCATCAAATAAAATAATTTAATCACTAATTTATAATAAAACTGCAAAATAGAAATAATTTTTGATTGTTCTTTAATAATCAAAACGTTAAAAGCTAACTTCACCCTTTTTATTTTCCTTTAATCTCAGCAAAATTTCTTTAAGTTCGCCTACCCCTTTATTTGTTTGACTAATAAAATTTGCAAACATTTCGGGATATTCTTCTTTTCGTTCTCTTGCTTTCACTGCATTTTCAAAAAGCTGCATATCTGCACGTAACTTGTTCATTCCCATAATAGCAACAGACGATTTTGCTGAGTGCACATGCAATTTCAAATCGTCCCAGTTTCCTTCTTTAATCGCTTTGTTGATATTTGTAACATATTCCGCTATTTGGTCGATAAACATTTCAATCATTTCGGCAATAATTTCGTTGTTATCGCCTGCCATATTTTTTAAATAATCTAAGTTTGTAATTTTTTTTGATTCATTCATAAATTCTTTATTTATAGTTTGTTGCAGAATTTTCTTTATCAAAATTTCTGCTTTAAACGGCTTTGCAATGTAATCATTTATTCCGGCTTCAAAGCTTTTATCTATTTCCGATTTTGTAACGGCTGCTGTGAGCGCAATAATAGGGACAAGGGAATTTGGCTGCTCTAATTGAGTTCTTATTTGTTTAGTAGCCTGATAACCATCAAGTTCTGGCATATGTAAATCCATCAAAATCACATCAAACAAATTGTCGGCAGCTGCCTTTACAGCTTCGTTTCCATTTTCTACAAGCGTAACTTTCATGTTGTTCTTCTGAAGTACTTCACGAGCAAAAAGTTGATTCAATTTGTTGTCTTCCGCCAGTAAAACATTCAATGGCTTGTCTTGTGCTATTTTATTGAATTTTGGTGTAATTACTTGGTTTACAGCAATACTCTGTATGTTTGTAATGCCAAAAGGAAGGGTTACTAAAAAATTACTACCTTCGCCAAATTTACTTTCCACTGAAATGGTACCTTCCATTAAATGAACAAGTTGCTTTGAAATTGTTAAGCCCAAACCAGTTCCTCCATACTCTCGAGTGGTTAAATTTGTAGCTTGATTAAACTCCTCAAAAATAGCTTCTAGCTTGTCTTTCATTATGCCAATGCCCGTGTCAATAACTTCAAATTCAATCGTTTGCGAATTTTCAGTAACCGTTTTGAGCCTAAATTTCATCGAAATTCCACCTTTTTGAGTAAATTTAAACGCATTTCCAACTAAATTAGTAAGTATTTGATTTAAACGTACTTTGTCGCCAACCACAAAATTAGGAATGGCATCGTCTATTTCAATTGTAAAAAATAATCCTTTTTGGGTCATTCGCTTTTCAAAAATATCGCGGTATTGATGCACCAATTTTCTAAAATCGAAAGCTTCGTTTACTATTTTTACTTTTCCGGCTTCTATTTTCGAAAAATCGAGAATATCGTTGATGATAACCAAAAGGTTATCGGCAGAAATTTTAATATTTTCGAGGTATTGAAACTGCTCTTCATTCAGTTCAGTTTCAGCCAGAAGGTCAGTCATTCCTATCACACCGTTCATTGGTGTTCTAATTTCGTGGCTCATATTTGCCAAAAATTGTTCTTTAATTTTGAGGCTATACTCGGCTCTGTCTTTGGCAATTTTTAAGTCTTTATTTTGTTTTCCAAGCCTAGTAATCATTTCGTTAAACACCGACGAGAGCTGACCAATTTCGTCTTTTGAATTGTAGGAACTTTGAATAGAATAATTGCGAGTATCGGCAATGTTTTTCATCAAATCAGCTAAATTTACAATCGGCTTGGTAATTAAACCCTGAAAATAAATAGCCATAATAAGCGATATTATTAAAGCCAAAAATATAATTAATGAAATTACAACCAAAAATTTAATTGTTCTTTCTTTGTATTCGTCTAAGTTGGTTTGGATAAAAATAGTTCCGTGTGTATGGTTTTTATATATAATGGGTTTTGTAATTATGATTTTGTCTTTGGAGAAAATAATAGTATCGGAAGAATATTCTAATTTTTCGGGTGCTCTGTAACCAATTCGCTGCTTTGCATAGTCGGCAAAAGAAAGATTACTGGTATTATAAATAGCTGCCATTTCGATATAATCGTCAGAAGCAAGTAGTTGCAACGATTTTTTAGCGTCTTCTTTTCCACTCATAAAAAATTCGAGATTTGCCGCATTGTTGTTACCAACGGTTTCAGCCAAAATAGACAAATCGCGCAAGGCTTTGCGTTTAAACTGCTGTTTGTCGTAAATAATAAACAAAAAAGAAGAAACAAACAGCGCAAAAGCAGTCAAAATAAAGAGAAAAAAAATAATTTTCTTTTTTATGGATAAATTTATGAAACGAGCAAACATAATTTTCAATTCATTATTTTAATATAATTTTGTATTGTTTTGCGATAAAAAAACAAAACATCTTGTTGCTTTTACTCTAAAATTAAGCACAAGTGCTATTTTATTTTTGAGCAACCCTTTTTTTAAGCACTTGCAAAACGAAATATACAATTAACTTTGGCTCACAACTTATCAATATCCAATAATTTCTGCAATATTCAGCAATTGTGGACTGAAATAAATACGATTAAGCAAAGCCATTTTATTATTAATCTGAATATCACAAACTAAGCGCTTGTAAGCAAAATTAACAATTCCTCCTTTTTTACAAAAAGAAGGGTTGTTTGAACTAACCGACAAAATTTTATGTTCGTTGCAAAAAGTAATAACTTCTTCTGATTTATCTACTTCATTTTCAGATAAATAAACTAAATCAAAGGTATCATCTTTTTTTAAATCAAAAAAATTAAAAACTTTAATTTTTTTTCCATTGCAAATCAAAAAAAAATCGTTGGAAGCAACAGCAGTTTGATTCCAATCAACGAATTGAAACAAATGATAAATCATCTCCTCTTGTTCACCAATTTGAGCTGATAAACGAATAGAAAACCCAAATAAAAACAAAAAAACTGCAAATAAGCCTTTCCTTGCCAATGTCAAAAGGTGTTTGAAAAAAAAACAAGATTCTGTATTTTCTTTAATACTAAATAGTTACTTATTTTTTTTACAATTAAACATAATAAAAAAATAGATTAATTCTAAAATTAATTAGTTCACAATATAAGATGAAATTAATAAATATAAAAATCTTTTTAAACAAAATTTAGACTAAAATATTAAATTTGACAAAAGCTACTTTGGTGAGAGTAAATAATAATCTAAATTTCAGAGAATTAAAATATTAAAAAACTCAAAATACTCGCCTTTATCATCAAAAATAATTTTATTTTTTAAAATTAAAAAAAAAACAATAAATACCGCCTTTCTTTTTTGAAAATTCAAAAATATACAATCGATTGAGGTTTCTGAGTAGCTTAAAGATGTAAAATAGCTGTAAAAAACAGAGTGTAAGCTTCCATGCCTCAAATAAAACACTCCTTTTGTGCTGTTTTGAGAAGGCAAGCAAAATATTTGAGGTTTAAAAAGAAAGAAAATAGAATTTATTTGCCTAATTTTCAATCATTTAAATTATTTAAGCAATTTGCATTATTTTATTTCTAAAATAAAAATAGTTCTTTTTAATTTTTTTTTGTAAATTTGAATAAATAAAAAACGAATTTTCTTACAATTTTTTACGTTTATTTTAGTTAATAACCTGAATACGATAAAAAAAGTAAAATGAAAATGCAATTATTGGTATTTTCATTTTTAGATATAATTAAAAAATCGGACTTATACAACAAGGCTTTTAACAAAAATATTTTCTGCTATTATTAAGATTTAAAAATACAAATTTAATTTTAGTAATTTAAACATAAAAATACAAATTAATATAAAAAATAATTTAAAAATTATAAATTTTCATAACAGATAATACTATGAAAAAAATTACGTTAATCACAACCTTTTTAGTGCTTATAACCCACTTATTTGCACAAGAACCTGCAATAACCGACACAAGCGCAACACTAGTAGCGGCTCAAGGTCAAGAAGCAGAAACATTCTATAACCAAGGAATTGAAGAGTTTAAGATGAAAAATTACCAAGGTGCAGTAGAAAATTTTGACAAAGCAATAGCAATAAACGGTGAGTTTGCTAAGGCTTATTTTAACAGAGGTGTAGTAAAAACAGAGCTAAACCAAAACGACAAGGCGCTAGAAGATTTTGACAAAGCCCTCGAAATTGATTCGAAAATGGGCATTGCTTACTTTAGCCGAGCACTTCTAAAATTTAATAAAAATGAATTTTCGCAAGCCAATACCGATTTAAAATCGGCGATAAGCTCATCATACGAAGACTCAAAAGTGTATTACTATTTAGGAATAACATACTTTCAATCAGATAATTACAAAGAAGCAGAAGATTGTTTTACAAAATCAATCAACTTTGATTCTAATTTTGCTTTTGCCTACAACGACCGTGCAAGTACCAAAAGGCAACAAAACGATTTAGCAGGAGCCATTAGCGATTACAAAACTGCAATCGAAAAAAATGGGAATATTGCTCTAATTTACAATAATTTAGGTAGTGCTTTAAAGCAAAACGGAAACTACGAAGAAGCCGTTGCAGCCTACGAAAAAGCAGTTGCTTTGAAAGCAGATTATTACATTGCTTACAACAATATGGGAAGCGCTTATTTTCAGATGAATAACTATGAAAAAGCTGCCGAAAACTTCAAAAAGGCAAGCCAATTGAAACCTGATTATGCCTTTGCCTACAACAACTTGGCTACTGTTCTTTTAAAACTCGAAAAATATCAAGAAGCCGCACAAATATTAGATAAAGCTATTGAATTAGACCCAAACTATGGCTTTGCTTATTTTAACAGAGGCAGTGCCAAAGAAATGCTACGATTACCCAAGGAGGCTTGTGCCGATTGGAAAAAAGCATTAGAACTTGGTGTAAAAACAGCAGAAAGCTTAATGCAAGATTGCAATTAGTTCAAAAACAGATAAGAACTTATAACATTACTTTTTTTTAAAACAGAACAAATTTATGACTCAATCTAAATTTTGAAGTAAATATAAATCGGATAATACTATTTTTTGAGATGCCCAAAAACATAGGCACATCGATATATTATTCAATCGCATAATTACTTAGCGTCTGAAATAAAACATAACTTTTGCGTTATTTTGAAATTTTTGAACCGTCATTTACAGTATCTAAACTGCGATTTTAAAATTTCAAAATGCGTTATCGGCAGTTTTCTTTCGGGCACCACTCACAAAAATTCATATCTCGAGATTTGATTTTAAAATCCACAGAAAATTTTAATTTTAAAAAGTACTCTTAACCAATTTCAAAATGAATTTTAAAAAAACCATATTGCTTTTTTTAGCTGTTTTATATTTAAGTTTTCTGGTAAAAGGACAAACTCCTGTAAGTATCGACAGAAAAGAATTTAAAATAGACTCAAACGACGATGCTTTCAAGCAAGCATGGCAGAGTATAAAAGCTGGAGATGAAGCATTTGCAGCAGGTTCTGCCTATTATAACATTGCGCTAAAAAATTATTTAGAAGCCGTAACTTACAACTCAAAAAACGCGGAACTAAATTATAAACTTGGTATTTGCTATTTGTTTTCGCCACAAAAAGAAAAAGCTGTTTTATTTTTAGAAAAAGCAAGCGAAAAGGCTAATATTGCACCCGATTTTCGGTTTTGGCTAGCCAAAGCCTACCATGCAAACTATGAATTTGAAAAAGCAATAGAGCAGTACGAAAAATTCATAAACAGTTTGCCACCAAAAATCATGGAACAATTTGAAATTCAGGTAGAAGACCCAATTGTTTTAATCGAAAATTGTAGAAATGCCAAGGAATTGATGGCTACAAAGCTAAACATATTTATCGACAACATTGGAAATAATGTAAATACCGCATCGGCAGAATATAGCCCACTGATTTCTGCTGATGAATCCTTGCTTATTTTTACCTCGCGCCGCGAAAATACTACTGGTGGCGAGCGTTCATTAGACGATAACGAATATTTTGAAGACATTTATTTTGCTGAAATAGATAAAAATGGCGAATGGAAACCGGCTCAAAATATTGGCAACAAAGTAAATACAAAAGAACACGATGCCACAGTTAGCTTAACCGCTGACGGACAAAAACTTATAATTTATAGAAGCACTTCGGGCAACGGCGATTTGTTTCAAAGTAATTTAAATGGCAAAGAATGGTCGAAACCTCGTCAGTACTCTAAAAGCCTAAATACCAAGTATCATGAGGCTTCAGCTTGCCTTTCGCCCGATGAGCAAACCATTTATTTTGTTTCGGACAACCCAAACAATAATTTTGGAAAGCATGATATTTTTAAAGCCACACTCAATAAAAATGGAGACTGGGATAATATAGAAAACCTTGGAAATGTGGTAAATACAAAATTAGATGAAGTATCAATCTTTCTTCACCCCGACGGACGCACCTTGTATTTTAGCTCCGAAGGACACAATTCTATGGGCGGCTATGATATTTTTAGTACAACTTTGCAGGAAAATGGAACTTGGTCAAAACCAGAAAACATTGGAAATCCGATAAATACTCCCAACAACGAAGTATTTTTTGTAATTTCAGCCAATGGAAAGCATGGCTATTTTGCATCGAACCAAGTAGGCGGCAAAGGCGAAACAGATATTTACCAGATTACTTTTTTAGGAGAACGTAAACCATTGCTTCAAAACAATGAAGATAATTTGCTAGCAAGTTTAACCATTCCAATAAAAGAAAAAACAATAGAAAAATCGATAGAAATAAAGAAAATTCGCTTAACCATATTAAAAGGAATTATTGCCGATTCTATTACAAACCAACCGCTTGAGGCTAAAATAGAAATAGTAGATAATTTAACCGGAAAACTTATTTCAAGCTTTACCTCAAATTCAATCACAGGAAAGTATTTAATTCCTTTGCCTTCGGGTTACAATTACGGAATAGCAGTTAAAAAAGATCAATATTTATTTCACTCTGAAAACGTAGATATTCCAAATTCAACTGGTTATCAAGAAATTAATAAAGACATAAAACTATTAAAATTCTTAAAAGGCTCTGGAATTATTCTTAGAAACATCTTTTTTGACACAGGAAAATCAATTTTGCGCGAAGAATCAAACACAGAACTGAATCGGTTGTTTACTCTTTTGAATGAAAATCCTAGCTTAAAAATTGAAATTCAAGGACATACAGATAATGTAGGAGGTTTAGATTACAATAATAAACTTTCTACGAGTCGTTCAAAAGCTGTTGTTGATTATCTAATTAGTAAAGGTATTGATTCTAACCGACTCACTTTCAAAGGTTACGGATATTCCAAACCTTTATCGAGCAACGAAACAATTGAAGGAAGGCAAAATAATAGACGAGTTCAATTTGAAATTTTATAAATAGTGTATGAAAAAAATATTTCAGCAAAATTACTATAAAAAAGATGTAAAATTTTTAAAATATATAAACATATGAAAAAAACAATTTTATTTTTCATTTCTCTATTTTTGATAATAAACACAAACTTTGCGCAAGAGCTCTTGCCAATAAGTAAAAAGGAGTTTATCATTAAAAATCAGCCAGATAGCGGTGCGTGGAAAGCACTCACAGAAGCAGAAAAAGTGTTCAATATTCATAAATCAAATGCACTAAAAGCAGCGGAATTATTTTCAAAAGCTGATATTTACAATCCCCAACTAGCAAAACTGAAATACAACTTGGGCTTGTGTTACTTATATGCGCCTCAAAAAAGTAAAGCGGCAATATATTTTGAAGAAGCTCTCGGTTTAAATGAATTTGTAGCTAAAGATGTACAATTTTTACTTGCCAAAGCATACCAATTAAATTCGGAATATGACAAAGCAATAAGTGCCTACGAAAAATATAAACTATCGGTTGCACCAAGCGATTTACCTAAGATAGAAACAAAAATAGAGCTTTTGATATTGGAATGTCTCAAAGGCAAAGAATTTTTAAGTAAACAAAAAAGGTGCTACATCGATAATTTAGGCGATGCAATCAACACGCAATACAACGAGTATAATCCACTTTTTGATGTTGAAAATCAAGTACTTATATTCACTTCAGAGAGAGAAAATACTACTGGCGAAAAAATAAATAAGTACAATAATAATTACTACGAAGATATTTTCCAATCTGAGTTTTCAAACGAAACCTGGAAAACTAGCCAAAATATAGGCAAAATATTTTCGACCAAAAATAATGATGCATTGGTTGGTTTAAGTTCAAAAGGTGATATTGCATTTATTTACAAAGGGTTAGAAAACGAAGGAGATTTGTATATAGCCAACAGAAAACTTTCGACATGGTCAAAACCAAGTAATTTGGGCAATACCATCAACAGTAAAAAAGGCAAAGAAAACTCGGCAACACTCTCAAACAACGACTCCACGCTTTACTTTACAAGCAACAAAGAAGGCGGCTTTGGTGGTTTCGATATTTATGTAAGCCGCAAGAAATCAAATGGTAAGTGGGATATTCCTCAAAATTTAGGCTTTGAAATCAATTCGCCAAAAGATGAACTTTCGGTGTGCCTTTCGCACGATAATCAAACGCTCTATTTTGCAAGCAACGGTTTAGCAGGAAGTGGTGGTTTCGATATCTTCAAACTCGAACTTAACGAAAATGGTAATTGGTCGGCTCCTATAAACCTAGGAAATCCGATAAATACAGCAACAAACCAGTTGAGTTACTACTCTTTACCTGATAATAAAACAGCATTTTATGCCAGTGAAAACGAAAATAGTTTAGGGTCTTTAGATATTTATAAAATCACATTTTTGGGCGACGAAAAACCATCATATCAAAATGTGGAAGATAATTTTTTGTCATTTTCTGAATTAAAAGCTCCCAAAATAGAACTTTTGCAACCAGTTTTGTCAACTGTTTTGTCTGGTAAAATAACAAGCAAACGTACACAACTTCCCATTTCAGCAGTAATTGAAATTATTGATAAAGAAAAAAATGTGGTAGTTTATTCCGAAAAATCAAATCCCGAAACTGGTGCTTACCAAATATCGCTTCCGGCAGGAAAAAATTATAGTATTTCGGTAAAATCAGACGAATATATGTTTGCTTCGGACAATATAGAGGTACAAAAATCGGTAAAATTCCAAAGATTTACAAAGAATTTTGAACTATCGCCTATTGAAATAGGTGCTGCAATTGTGCTTAAAAACGTTTTTTTTGACAGTAATGCCGCCATTTTGCGTCCAGAATCGTATGCAGAACTTAATGTATTAGCTCAATTACTTAAAAATAATTTGAAAATAAAAATTGAAATATCGGGACATACTGACAATATTGGAAGTGCTTTTTCTAATAAAAAATTATCAACAGAGCGAGCAGTATCTGTTGTTAATTACCTTATAACTAATGGAATAGAAAAAAATAGAATACTATCAGTAGGTTACGGACCAGACAAGCCCGTTGCAAACAATAAAACACCCGAAGGTAGGCAAATAAACAGAAGGGTAGAAGCCAAAATAATTTCAATAAACTAACTTATTTTCAAAAAGTTGCTAAGAGAAGCATACCTTTTTCTCTTAGCAATTTTTTATTTACATTCGATTTACCGACACATGAAACGCAAAAAAATACAAATTACTTTATTATTGTTGATTTTAATTGGCATAATTATTATAAGTATTTATTACTTTTTTCAACAAAAAGACACTACAATTTTACCTTCATTTATGCAAAGCAATAGTGCTTGGGCAGAAAAAGAAGTGCAAAAGCTTACAGAGAAAGAAAAGTTAAGCCAACTTTTGTTTATAGAAACAGATAGTTTAATCGACAATTTTATTCCGGGTGCTTTGGCTTTTAGTGGCAATGATTTTGGTCATTTTGAACAACTTAAAGCTAAATTGAGTACCCAAAAACTTCAAAAACCCATTTTTGTAAATCTGTTTGCTGATGGTTTGTGTCATTTTAGTAAAATACAAACAAACTTGAATATCAATCACTTTTTCGCAAATTCTGATTCTAATTCTACTCAAAATTTGAGTGAATATATTTTGCAATTAAATTTATCTCTGTCTCAAAATTTTCACGTATTTTCATTGCTCAATTTGCGCCCAAGCTTTGAATACGATTCTGCCTTTTATAGCGACTTGCTTTTAAAAGCAATCAAAACAACACAACTAAGTGATAATCAAAAAGTTTTGAATGGACATTGGTGTAATTTCTCCCTCGAAAATCTAAAAAAAGATACAATAATTTACCAACACGAACTCAAAATAGTAAAAGAATTGATTAAAAGTAAAATACCTGCTTTATTTTTAAAAAATCCGTCCAACACACTTGTGGTTTATCTACGAAAAAATCTAAATTTTGGCGGCTTAATTATTAGCGATTTTAGAGATAAAGAAATACCTAAAACAGAAATTTTAGTTGATTTGATAGAAAACGGAAATACTTTTTTTCTTATTTCAAAAAAATCGGAAAAATTCATACAAAGTTTTCTAAAACTTGGAACAAAGATAAAAAAAGGAAAATTAGATGAACAAGTAAAAATAGTGCTTTTAGCAAAAAAATGGATTGAGAAAGACAAAACTCAATTTCAAGCTAATTTATGTGAAGACAATTCATACCAACTGCAAACCAATAAATTAATAGAAAATTCGATTACACTTCTAAAAAACAAAGACAAATTAATTCCATTGCTTTCTGTAAAAGAAACCTTTTTGGTTTTCAATATAGGAAAAAATACAGAAGCCTTTAATTCAATGCTTCGAAATTATATTGAATTTACAGCATTTGATTTTAATAAAAACAAAAAAATAATCAAGCAAAAGGTAGATAAATTGATAATTACTCTAAACTCCGAAACTCTAACAAATGAAGAGTTAAAATATATTGAAGAAATAATAAACACACTCAAAACCAAGCAAAAACCAATTTTAATAAATTTCGGAAATGTAAAAAATATAACTCACTTTGAAGGCTTCCAAACAATTATTCAAAGTTATGGAAATTTACCTATTGAGCAAGAATTATGTGCACAAGCTCTTATGGGAGGAATTGGATTAAAAGGCTGTTTACCAAGTTATTACAAAGAAAAAAAACTATTCCCAAGCACTTTTACAAGTATCAAAACTCGGCTAAAATATGCAGTTGCCGAAGAAGTAAATATGAGCACAAAAAAGTTAGAAGTAATTGATAGTATTGCACTTGCCGAAATTTCAGCAGGAGCATTTCCGGGTTGCCAAATATTTGTAGCCTATAAAGGAGTAATTGTTTACAACAAACAATTTGGCTATCACACTTATTCAAAGCAAGATAAGGTAAAAGAAACCGATTTGTACGATTTGGCATCGCTTACTAAAATTTCGGCAACAACCTTAGCTGCCATGAAAATGTTCGATTTGAAAAAAATAAACTTAACTACAACCTTGAGTAATTGCATGAAAAACACAAAAATAGATTATACCCGAATAATTCCCGACACCATTATTCGAATAGATACTTTGCTATTAAAAGAAATTCCAAATTTGAAAAAATTATTAGCAACCACCGACACTATAAATCTGAATGATAGCATGATAGTTACTTTCGACACCATTATTGCAAAATTAACACCCAAACGCAATATTTTTAAAGTTCCTTTGCAAGAAATGCTGGTTCATGAATCGGGAATTATGCCAGTTTTGCCTATTTTGCCTTATATTTTGTACAAATTGCCACAAAAACGAAAAAGTTTTAAAATAAAAACATCTGTATTTCAAGACGTAAATGATAGTTTACAAAATGAGCCAAAATACGACACTATTTACTCGGAAGGTAAAAAATTGAAGCGGTCAGAGGCTTTTGCAAAATATTATTCTAAGAACAAAACAGACTCTTCGAGGCTACAAATTGCAGAAAATATGTATTTAAAAAACTCATACAGAGATACTTTATGGATAGAAACAAAGCAACTCAATGTGGCACAGGAAAAAAAATATCAATACAGCGATGTGAATATGATATTGGTTCAAATGGCAATTGATTCGCTAAATGGCGAAAACATAGATGAATTTTTAAAAAACTCATTCTACGACGAATTAGGTTTTAAAAATACCTGTTTTCTTCCTTTAAAAGAGCACTCTAAAAATGAAATAGTTCCAACTGCGCTTGATAAAGTTTGGCGCAATCAGCTACTTCAAGGTTATGTACACGACCCTTCTGCTGCCATTTTGGGCGGAATAGCCGGAAATGCAGGGCTTTTCAGTACAGCAAAAGAACAAGGCATTTTGTACCAAATGCTCTTAAACAAAGGCACTTACGGAGGAACTCGTTACTTGAGTAGCGAAGTTGTAGAACTATTTACCAAACGCCAAGCCGGACACGTGCGTGGCTTGGGTTTTGAAATCCAATCGTCGAAGGCAATTATGAGCCAATACGCATCGAGCACAACTTATGGTCATACCGGCTTTACTGGCAATTGTGTGTGGGTGGATCCGGAAAAAGAACTGGTATTTGTATTCATTTCAAATAGAGTATATCCTGATAGCAAAAATGGAAAAATAAACGGGCATAAAGTGCGACAAAAAGTACACGATGCGGTTTATAAAGCTATCATTCCGTAAAAACCAAAATAGAATTGAAATAAAAATAAAGCTAAAAAAACTTCATTTTTATTTGCAAAAAAAAGAAAAAAAACGTTTATTTGTTAAAAAAAAGAGAATTGCGTATTTATAAAAAGCTGACCCCGTTTTTTTAGTAATAATTAGCTAAAAAACAAATAGTTGCATGTATTATAAATGAAAAAACATTTTGAACACAGTCTTATTTTAATAGAAAAACATTGGCAATGTAACAAACAGATGACTTTTTCAAAAAGTTTGCTAAAATCACAAAATTTTCATTTTTTTGTAATAAAATAACAATTAAACAATTGAAAAATAGAACAATTTATTATTAGAATTTCGGTTGCTATCAAGTTACCTTATCAAAAACGTTAAATATTATTTCTATGTCAAAACAAATAGAAGAAAGACTTATTGCTGTAAATGAGATATTTAGCCCATCTGCTCCTATTGAAAGTATCAGCCTTTTTGTGGGTAGAATAGAGCAAATAACCAAAGTAAAAGAAGCAATCGAAGAGCGTGGACAACACATTGTAACTTTTGGAACAAGAGGAGTTGGCAAAACTTCGCTTGCCAATGTAGTGCGCGATTTATTCAAAAATGTAAGTACCGTAAAAGTAACTTGTAATAGAAACGACGATTTTAGAAGTATCTGGGACAGAGCTTTTAGCAAAACAAAATTTATAATTAGCGAGCGCAATGTAGGCTTTAACGCAAGTGTAAAAGACCAAGTAATAAGGCTTTATCTACCTGAAAAAGAAGATATTACAGCTCACGACATAGAATCGGTGCTTTCTGACGTGTACAATACGATGCTCATTGTTTTTGATGAATTTGATAGCATCTCCGACGAGAAAACAAAAATAAAAATGGCGGATACTCTAAAATCGCTTTCGGACAATATTTTTAACATAACCGTAATGATTATTGGCATTGCCGACAGTGTAGATGAACTTTTGGGGCATCACTTATCGCTCGAAAGGTGCATAAAACAAATTCACATGCCGCTGATGAGTGCCGACGAATCGTATCAAATAATCGACAATAATTTGCCACTTGTGGGTTTGAAAATAGAGAAAGACGTAGCAGATAGAATTGTGGAATATGCCTCTGGCTTTCCGCATTATGTGCATTTGCTTTGCAAGTATTCAAGCCAAATGGCGATAACCGAAGGTAGAAATACCATCAAACACGAACATTTGAATTGGGCTGTAGATGAGAGCATTAACAATTCAAATCAAAGTATAAAAACAGCTTACCAATTGGCAGTAAAATCGAATAGTCGCAAAAAAAATCAATTTGAAGATGTTATTTATGCTTGCTCGCTAATTGAAAATAACGACAGGCTTTTTAGCTCTGAAGATGTGATTCAAATTTATAATAAGCTGACTTCCAGCGAAAACAAGCCTGAAACAATTAATTACAATTTGGGAATGCTCTGCAAAGAAGAAAGGGGCGAAATTCTTGTAAAAGCTGAAAAAGTAGGAGAACAAAAATATACATTCAAAAACCCATTAATGAAAGCATTTGTGAAGCTCAAAATTCACTCAGAAAGTAACGAGGTATAAAAGCGAACAATTTTAAAAATAAAAAAAAGCTGCAAACCATTAGTTTGCAGCTTTTTAAATATTATAAGTTTGAACGAAAATCCAGCAACTAAAACCAAACAAAGCACTACTGTTTTGTTTGGTTTATAGCGTCCACAATATTAATTCGTTCGCCATCTTTGAATGCAACAACAAACGAATCTCGTCCAATTCCATCTTGCAACGAGCGTGCTTCGTCATAATTATCAAAACGCCCTACCATATATTTCCACAAACCATCGTGGTAAGAAGCCGTTACATTTTTATTTCCTTTGTACAAATTATCCACTTTTATATTTGGCAAAGCGTTTTTAACTGCAATAATTTGAACCGTAAAATAAATATACGAACGATTGTTTACCGAATTATTATTTCCAGAATTGTTATTTCCAGAATTTGAATTTACCGAATTATTATTTCCAGAATTATTGTTGCCTGAATTATTAGAATTTGCGGTATTATCGTAATTTCCATAATTGTTATCAACTACATTTTCTTCCACATTACAATCCACGTACAAGCAAACTCCATCGAGTAATAAGTCAATAGCCTCATGTTTTAAAGCGTTTGCAGTTTTTACCTGTTTTGAAATATACTCGTAAGTATCTCTATCAGTCAGTTTATTAACAATATCCTTCGACTCATTAAGCTTTAAACTAGCATCATAAAGTGCTTTTCTTGAAGCCTTATTGCTTTCAACATCGTTAGATGATTTTTGCAACTCTTCTATTTTTTGCTTAAAAACATCAGAACTAATATTATATCCCTTATCAGCCGTTTTGGTAGCATCAATTAATTTAACAAGCCCTTCATGTTCTAATTCCGCAATTCTTTTTTCTGATTCTCTTTTATCTTTTTTCGATTGAGTTTTCATGTCTTGCTTTAAGTTAAAAACCTCTAATTCAAGAGCTTTAACTTCTTGCAAAAAAACATCACCCGATACGATAAAATTGTCGGCTCTGTCAAGTTCCTTTAACTGCGCTGCCGATAGCTCTTTTTTAATGCCCGAAAGTTTCTGTTTATATTGAGCTTCTGCTCTAAATATCAGAAAAAAGCAGAATAAAAAAGTAAATGTAAAAAAAATAACTCTTTTCATGTCGTAATAGTTTTGAATTATACATTAAATAACGTTAAAACTAATTATTCAATATGTAAGTACTAAAATAAGTTTATTAAAAATCAAAAAAAATACTAAGTTGTGTTTTGAAATAAAACCTTAGAAATATACTACAAGATGTTACTTTTTTTTGTCAATTCCAAACAAAATAATAAAAATAGCAAATTACTTTATTCAAACAAATTTGTAATTAAAATAAATAATTCATTTATAATCATTTTTAGATAGCAAATAAAAGCAAACCTAGCGAAACGGACGATAAAAAAAAACTAAAAATAGCTTTTTTTAGATAATAAGAATAAAAATTTCGGATAAAAAATTTATTTGTTTCTATTTTTAGAAAGCATTTACGCCTCTTCTTTTTAGATTAAGGGTATTTCTTGTTTTTTTTGTGGATTTTAAAAAAAATTTTGTTTAAATAAATTCTTTTTTCTATTTTTATTGAAAATTAGCTTAAAAAAAACAGCAAAATGTTCAATAAAAACAATCAAAAAAAAGACATTTTAGTGGTTGATGATATTTCATCAAACTTAGATTTGCTAGGAAATATTTTACAGCTAAATGGATACGGTACTCGCTTTGCTACCAATGGGTTAGAAGCTATTGAAGAGATAAATAAAAAACAGCCCGATTTAATCTTTTTAGACATTTCGATGCCCGAAATGGATGGCTACGAGCTTTGTAGAATCCTCAAATCAAGCGACGAAACCAAGGATATTCCCATTATTTTTTTAACAGCCTACAGCAATACCCAACACTTATTAAAAGCCTTTAAGGTTGGAGGTCAAGACTATGTAACCAAACCCTTCAATCCAGAGGAATTGCTCACACGTGCCAATACCCACATAGAGTTAAAAGAAAAAAAAGCCGAAATAGAACTTTACAACCATCAGCTTTTAAAACTCAACGAGGAATTACTGCGCTTAAATGAAGTTTTGCAACAGCAAAAAAAGGTAATCGAAGAAAAAAACAACGATTTAACATCGAGCCTCGATTACGCAAAATTGATACAAACTTCGTTATTAACATCGGCACACCAGCTCGAAGATAATTTTGAAGCATCATTTATTATCAACAAAGCCAAGGATATAATTAGTGGCGATTTTTATTTTTTTCACAAGCTTCAATCTAAAAATCAAGCCATTTTGATTGTAGCCGATTGCACAGGGCATGGCGTTCCGGGTGCACTTCTATCGGTTTTGGGCACAAGCTTAGTAAATAAAATAATTGTAAGCGACAATTGCGCCGACCCAAAAGAAATTTTGTATGAATTAGATGTTGCTTTTATCAATTTTCTCAAATCGCGTGAAAATCAAGCTGTTTCAAACGATGGAATGGATATTGGAATTTGCCTTATCGACTTCGATTCGAGCGAATTGACCTTTGCAGGCGCATGCAGACCAATTTACAAAATAAGCAACGGCACTTTGGAGCAATTCAGGGGCAGCATTCACCCCATTGGTGGCTATTTGCAAACTTCAAAAGATTTCAAAAATTACAAAATGCAAATAAATAAAGGCGACATAATATACTTATTTTCAGATGGATATGCCGACCAATTTGGTGGAGAAGATTGTAAGAAACTAGGAACAAAACGATTCAAAGAGCTTTTGCTCGAAATTCATTTATTGCCTTTGGAACAACAAAAACAAAACCTGCTCAAGTTTTTAGAACAATGGAAAGGTGAATATGAACAAATTGATGATATTTTGTTTATGGGTTTGCGCCTCTGACAAAGTAAAAAAAATAATTAGATATATTCTAAATAAGCAGTTGGGCAAAAAAATAATCTTTTTTTTATTTGCTGATTTATAACAATTTGCCACAAAACAATTTTAAAATACATGAAAAATAGCAATACCAAAAGGCAAAACAATTTTTTTATTGAGCAAAATATTGTTACTTTCGTATCGTAATTTTAAAATAAACTAACAATTTAAAAATTTATAAAAATGGCATATTTTATTTCTGACGACTGCACTGCTTGCGGTTCATGCATTGACGAATGCCCAGTTGAGGCTATTTCTGAAGGTGATATCTATAAAATTGATCCTGAATTATGTACAGACTGTGGTGCTTGCGCTGATGTTTGTCCGGTAGAAGCTATTTCTCCAGCATAGTTTTTAGATGCAAACAAAATAAAAAAACCTTTTTCTTTTTACGAAAAAGGTTTTTTTAGCTCCTATTTGTTTTTAAGTTCGTCAATTTTAGCATTCAATTGTTTTTGCTCTTCCAAAGTTTGAGTCATTTGCAAAACTAAGTTTTCTTTTTCAGCTTGTAAAGTAGCGATTTGAGACTGAAGTTGTTCGCGCTCTGCGCCCATTTCTTCATGTGCAAGTGCCAAGCTTTCAAGGCTTTCTTTCATTATATCTTCTTGTTCGAGCATCAATTTATTTTGGTCGTTCAATTCTTTTTCCACAAGTTTAGATTTTTCAAGTGCTTTTTTCAAAATTTCGCTCTTTGTTTCGAGCATATCATTTGTTTTTTTAAGCTCCTCTTGATTTATTCGCATTTTTTCTTGATATTCCAATAGTTCAACTGATTGCTCTTCCATTTTTCGTTTTTGAACTTCCGAATCTGTTATATTAGAATACATTGCAAGTACTTTGTAAAGCTTGCCGCCATTGTCGTAAAGTGGTTTAAAAATTTCGTGCAACCAAAGCTCTTGCTGGGCAACAAAATAACGACGCGTTATAAATTTAGTTTCGCCGGCTCTTATGTCTTGCCAAAATTCATAAAACTCATCACTATCTCTTTCCTCTGCAGCAAGAATTGTGCTATGATGTTTTTTAGCAACCATTGTCATTTTTAGTCGCAACAGCCTTAAAATGTAATCATTAGCATCTAAAATAGTTCCATCGGGCGAAAACTGAATGGTACCCGTATTTTCATTAATTGCATCAAACACACCTTTGAGTTCAACCGCTTGTCTTGCAGCTTCTTCTTGTGTGGCTTGAAGTTCTTCCATGTTTTGCCGCATTTCTTCTTCTTGCGAAGCTAATTCTTCGGCTTGCTGCTGCGATTGAACTAAAAGTAAAGCGGTTTTTGCATTGATTTTGGCTGTTGCCAAAGTTGCTGCAATATTTTCGGCTACTTTTTCCAAAAAAGCAATTTTATAATCACCAAATTCATAAAACGATGCAATTTCAACTACTCCTAATATTTTATCCTCCAACTTCAAAGGCACTAAAATCAAATTGCGCGGATTTGAATTTCCAAGTCCTGAAATAATTTCAATATAATCTTCGGGTATTTCTTTTAAATAAACAGTTTCTTTTTCGATGGCACAAGTTCCAACTAAGCCTTCTCCCATTTTAATTATTTTGGTATAGTATTTTTTCCTATCATAAGCATAAGATGCTATTAATTCGATAGTTACATTATACTTATTTTCATCATTCACAATAAAAATACCGCCTTGATTTGCGCCAAGTGTATTAATCAAATTCAAAATAATATCATCGGCTAATTTCGATAAATCGTTATTGTTTTTGCGCAAAATATCGCTATATTTTGAAATTTCATTCGCTGTCCAATTTCTTTTTTCGTCTTCTTTTTGATTCTCTATTTCCTTTAGTTTTGAATCTTTAAGGCTCTTTCGCATATCTAGTAGGGCAATTCCAAGTTCATCTTTTTGGCTTCTAGGCTCAAAATGAGAATCAAAATTACCATTTTCAATTTCTTTGGCAAAAACTGTAATTTTAGTTAAACCTTGCAAGAGAGAATTGAGTGTTTTTTTAAATGCTCCTATTTCATCGTGCGAGCTAACTTCTATTTGCTGCAAAACATCTCCTTTGGCTACGCTGCCCAAAATGTCTATTATTTTTTGAATTTCAATAATAATAATATTTTTAAAAACATAGAAAAAGAACAATAAAAATAAAATCAATGGGAAAATAGAAATAAAAAGAACTAAAAAAACAATGTTTTTATTTGTGTTTACATTTTCATAAGAAGCTGATATTCTTAACAATGAACTTTCTTTGATAAGAGAAAAACTAGCGTTAATTTTATCAAAATGCACATTAGATTCATTCAACAAATCGGAAAGTTTTTTATTTATCGAAAAATCGGTATAAGTAGTATCGGCAATAATCGATTGAGCAGTAGCAATATTGGGAATAATTTCGTTAATGTATAAATCAACAATGGCATTAAAGTTTTTTCTAGCTATTTCGTAATTAATCGAATCTGATTTTGTATGAATGTAAGCTTTCAAAGCGGCTAAACTAGTATTTGCAGGTTCTTGCATTTCGCGCCATTTCTTTTCATTAACAGCAAGTGAAATAATCGATTCTGAAATATAATTTTGTATTTGGTAGTAATTATGTATATTCTTGTTTAGTAAGGTATAGTCTTCTATAAATTGCTCACCTTCATTAATATAGCGAAAAGTTTTGCTCAAATAAAAATAAGTTATACCTATAATTAAAAGGAAGGTAACTAAAATTACAACTAAATTAATAAGCAATTTGCTTTCTAACTTAATATTTTTATATCTTGAAATTAAACTCATATTAAAAAAAGTTATTGATGTTTATTACCTAAACCTATATTTGGGGATTCTAAAAAAACTTTTTTTTAATTCAAAAAAACAACCTCCCAATAAATACTTCCAAACAATTTGTTGTACAAAACAAACTGTTTTTTGATTTTACTTTCATATCTATTTATCTCAATATCAATAAAATAACTTGGTTTATTCTGTTATTTTGCGTCATTAAGGATAGAAAAATTAAAAAGCTAAGATAGTTAATTTAATTTTCAGATAAAAGAATAATCTATATTTTTTAATTTATTTGGCAAAAACTTTTTCGCCGTGCACAAAAGTTTGCAAAATTTCAGTTTTAAATATTTCGTTTTCAGGCATTTCCATTAAATCCCTGTCGCAAACTACAAAATTTGCAAACTTGCCTACTTCCAAGCTTCCTTTTTCATTTTCCTCAAAAGCAGCTTTTGCAGCCCAAATAGTCATGGCTTTCATTGCTTGCACTCTCGAAAGTGCATTTTCGGACTGAAATCCTCCTTCGGGAAATAAATTAACATCTTTTCTGCTCACTGCTGCATAAAAGCCAAGCAAAGGTTCAATTTTTTCTATCGGAAAATCGCTTCCGTTTGGCAGCCAAGCATTTTGCTCTAAAAGTTGTTTGTAAGCATAAGCGTTTTTAATTCGCTCATTTCCAAGCCTTTTTTCAGCCCAATACATATCTGAAGTAGCATGTGTTGTTTGAATAGAAGGAATAATGCTAAAGTCGCCAAAAAACACAAAATCTTCTTTATCAACTATTTGAGCATGTTCTATTCGCCAGCGTCTATCATTTTTTCCCTTCAAATATTTTGCATAAGTTTTTAAAATCAAACGCACAGCCGAGTCGCCAATACAATGTGTATTTAATTGATAATTATACTTGTAAGCAAATTCAGCCATTTTATCGAAATACTCAGGTTGTGCAACCAAAATACCGGAATAGTTTTCTTTATCGGTGTAAGGCTTCAACAATTTAGCACCTCTCGAACCTAAAGCTCCATCGGCATAAAGTTTTATAGATGAAACTGTTAAATAATCGGTTTTATAAATTCCTTTCTTTACAAAATAATCAAAATTTTCATCGGTAGGATTGAGCATTGCATAAATAGGCATTTTCAAAGTACCTGCTTTGTGCATCGAATCAATCAGCAAAATCATGTCTTTGTCTAAACCCGCATCGCAAACGCCAGTGAGTCCAACTTTGAAGCAATTTTCTTGAGCTAGTAAAAGTGCTTTTATATTTTCTTGGTGGTTAAATTTGGGTATTTTACTTACCACCAAACTCATTGCATTATCTATCAAAATGCCATTCGGTTTTCCATTTTTAAGTAAAACTTCGCCACCAGCCATTTTTGTAGATTCATCAATTCCAGCGATTTGCAAAGCTTTTGAATTTACAAGAGCTGCGTGCCCATCTATTCGAGTTAAATAAACCGGTATTTCAGGAAATGCTTCATCGAGTTTTTCTTTGGTCGGAAATTCCTTATTTTGCCAATCGTTTTGGTCCCAGCCTCTTCCTTCTATCCATTGGGTTTTGTTTTTGGCAGCAAATTCTTTAATTCGCTCTATTACTTCTTCATACGATTGGGTTTCGGTCAAATCTACTTCGCGAAACACCATGGCTCCGTAACCATAAAAGTGGCTGTGCGCATCAATAAATCCGGGATATATAAATCTTCCACTCATCGAAATTATGCTGTCGGATTCAAATTTTGCTTCAATATCTTTGGTTGAGCCAACTCCTATTATTTTACCATCTTTCACGGCAAAGCTCTGAGCTATGTCAAAAGTCTGATTTACAGTATATATTTTCGCATCAATTATAATAAAATCGGCTTTTTCTTTACCACACGACATAGTTATGAGGGCTATTAAAATGAAAAATGAAAAAATTTTTAAGGTCATTTTCGGCAATTCTATTTTTTAAAATTTATAAGATATTTAGACAAAAATAGTAAAAAATACAGATAAAACATTATATTTGTATAAAAATAATACAAAAAATATTTTCAATTATTTTTTGCAAAAAACGTTTAAATTAATTAGGTATAAAATTGATTAAATTTAACAAATAACTATTTAATTAATAATAGATTACCTTTTATTTTTGGAACTAGAAAAACAACTAAAATTAATTATAAATAAATATAAACTCAAACGTTATGAATCTGTTATTAATATCACTTGCTCCTATTCTAATTATAGGATTTTACATTTATTTTAGAGATAAATGGGAAAAAGAACCAATCAAGTTGCTACTTCTCTCTCTTCTTTTTGGAGGACTAACTGTCATTCCAATTTTAATTGTCGATGCGTTTTTAGAACCGCTTGGCGAAAATCTAACCGATTTGTCAAAAGCAGCTTTTGATGCTTTTGTAACTGCGGCTTTAACCGAAGAAGCCTTTAAACTTCTAGCTTTGCTACTATTAATTTGGAAAAGCAAAGAGTTTAACGAAAAATTTGATGGCATTGTTTACGGAGTTTTCATATCGCTAGGCTGATTCCGATGGTGTTTCGGTGGGTATTTTGCGTGCAGTAACAGCCGTTCCTGCGCATGCGCTTTTTGGTGTGGTAATGGGTTATCATTTTGCGCTTGCTAAATTTGAACCAGCCAAACGTAGTTTTGAGCTTTTTCTAGCTTTTTTTGTTCCATTTTTGTTGCATGGATTTTACGATTTTTGGTTGATGTCCGAAAATGGTTATTTGCTTTTGCTGTTTATTCCTTATGTAATTGGTTTGTGGGTTTTTGGTTTCAAACGAATGAAAGCTCATTCGCAAGATTCTGTTTTCAAAAAAGAGTAGCTTTTAAGCACACGTGCTATTTTATTTTTGAGCAAACTTTTTGCTATTTACTTATTTTTAAGCACTTAGCAAAACAAAATATACAATCAATTTTGGTTCACTATCTAAATAAAAAAAACCAAAAGTTTTATACTTTTGGTTTTTTTAATATACACCTTTATAAATAAAATAATAAAACAAAATAAACGTCATTTTATATTTTACAAAATAGTTATCAATTAATTGATTAAAAGGCTATTCACTACTTAATTTCCGGTTGCAAAGTTTACAATTTCGTCTTTTTGATTGCCTAAATAATCAATTATTTTAACTTTTACAACATATTCTTTTCCTTTAGAAAAATCACCAATTGGTCCCACATAAGCTCTTTCAGCACCTCCATTGATAGAGTAAAAAATCTTACTTACACCCACTTGCGTGTCAGTAGCCGAAAGATAAAGTTGAACGTGTGGCGAAAATACTTCCATATTTTTATCGCCGTATGCTTTTTTACCTATCGGTGTAATACTAAAACGAGGATAAAGGCTTGGTGGTGTGTTATCTACAATGAAAAAGAAATTCTCAGAGTTTGTATTTTCTACGTAGTCATAGCCTGTAAAATTAATGGAATGTTGTCCTTCTTCGGCAACTGAAAAAGGAGCAGTAAAATCAGTTTCTACTTTTTTATCAACCGTATAAGTAATTTTATCCACACCAGCCTCAGCATCAACAGCTTTGAGGGTTATTTTAGTAGAAGAATTGATAAAAGTAGTATCACGCGTAGTAAATTGAGGAGTCGAATAAGAGTGGCTCAAATTGGGTCCTGTCAAATCTACATAAGTTGCAGTGCTTTTGCTGCTTCCTTTGCTTGTGCTTATTTTATTATTCACATTATCAGTAGCATAATACTTAATATCGGTAGCTCCTGTTTTTGTAGGCAAATAAAAGGGGGCATCGTAAATTACATATTCTGCTCCATCTATCGAGTAATGAATGGATTTTACTCCAGCTTTGTTATCTACAGCAGTGAGTTTAAATTTTGTTCTGCCCGATGAGTATGCTTTTCCGTTTGAAACAAACTGATTTCCAAGAACTTCGTCGATAACAATTGGTGCAGATTGGTCTAAAAAGAAGCTATACGTTTTTACTTCTTCTTGGTTTTTAACATTGTCGATAGAATAAAATTTCAAGGTATGATTACCTTCTGATAAAGAGCTTAAACTGATATAGTTAACCAAAACACGTGGTTGGTTGTCATCAAAAGCATAGTAAATTTTATCTACGCCCGATTTCAAATCGCTAGCTGTGAGATGAATAACAGTTCGTGCCGAAAGTACGTCTTGAAATTGGTCGCCTTCGATGCGAAACTGGGTTAAAGGTGCCGTGATGTCGAGTGTAATTTTTTCCTCATTTGTTTCTTCTGCATTTCCCACATTATCAGCAGCGTAAAACTTAAAAACATAGTCATTTTCTGAAGTTACATCTATCGGCTTTGAATATTCTGAAAATTGAGCACCATTTGAAGAGAAAAAAACTTTTTCAACTCCAGCCGTTTCATCTGTCGAACTAAGGGAAACCGACAAACCTTTTCCAACAAAAAGCACATCGTTTGCCTTATAAGTTGGAGCGTGATTTAGAGTAAGTTTAGTGTGCGGTGCCTTGCTGTCGCTAAAAACTACAAATTTCACATCTTGTTCAGGTTGAACCACTTTGCGAGTTACCGTGTCCACACACGAAGGCGAGCGCAAGGTATTCCAACCTTCTGTATCAAAATACATTGGGTTTGCATACTTTTTAGTCGATTCTTCGGGGCTTAGCAAATGATGCTCGGCACTTGGATTGGGCGAATCAGAAATAAAGAAATATATCGGCTTTGCTTTATTTACATACAATTTTCCATCGGGTGCTCTATAAAATCGCTTTTCGTGTTTGAACTGTTCTTGCGCATAAACAACTGTGTTTAAGGCAATTAAAAAGAATAAAAAACTTAAAAAAATGTTCAGCTTTTTCATAATTTAACAATTTGTATCTATTTTTTGATTTTTATTAATAACTAAATAAAAACCATTTTATTTATTTAAAAAATTTGTTGCTTGCTGTATTAAATTTTAAAACCAATAACCAACACATCGTCTATTTGAGCTTGCTCGCCTTTCCAATTTTTAAAAGTATTGAAGAGAATTTCCTTTTGCTCGTGCATTGGTTTTTGATGTATCTCGAGAAGAAGACTATAAAAATTTTTTTTCATAAATTTTCTGCCTTTTTCTCCACCAAATTGGTCTAAATAACCGTCGGTAAAGATGTAAAAAGATGTTGGCTTGTCGAGTGTTAATTTATGCGAAATAAATTTTCGCTCCTCTTCTCTTTGTAAACCTCCTACTGGATTTTTATCTCCTTTTATTTCAACAAGTTCACCATCTTGAATATAAACAAGAGGATTTTTAGCACCCGAAAAATCTAAAATCTTATTATTTTTATCTATCATGCACAAAGCCACATCCATACCATCTCTATTATCGGTAGTATCTTGCCTCAAAGCTCCTCTGACACTTTCGTGCAAATGATTCAATATGTTAGCCGCACTTTTAGTAAATCCCATGCTGGTTATTTCATTCAATAAGTTGAAGCCAATAAGCGACATAAATGAGCCTGGCACTCCATGCCCAGTGCAATCTATTGCAGCTAAAATTAATTTTTTGTTTTTTAAATCATTTTCTTCGGGCTTTTCGCCAATAGCTTCGAGCAAATACCTTGTAATTTTTGCCATGCTACCAATCTCTTTGAACCAGAAGAAATCCCCGCTTACTTTTTCTCTTGGCTTTAGTAAAATAAAAGATTCAGGCAAATATACTTTCAAGGCTTCTTCGCTACGCAACATCGCTTTTTGAATGCGTTGTGCATAATTAATGCTATTGTTAATGTCTAAATTTTGCTTTTTAATTTGCTCAAAAGCTCCTTCAAGCATTTCTGTTTTCTTTTCAATATCTTCTTTTTGTTGCCTAATTTCTTTATTTCGCGCAGCAATTGCAGCATTTTGAATTGCTAAAACATTTTTTGCTTTTTTGAGCTTGCGCATATTGTTCAAAATAAGCGTAGCAAAAATAAGTACTATTATCAAGCCAAAAATAATAAAATTTCGAATAATTGCCGATTTTTGTAATTGAGCTTCTTTTTCCTTCAAAACAGCCTCATTAAGCAATCGGTCTTTATTCAAATTTTCAATTTTAGCCTCCTTTTCCAAGTTAAGTTTTTCGGCAAAAGATAAAGAATCTTTTGTGCTCGAAAGTAAGCTATTTTGTTTCAATAATTCTGCCTGCTTTGCTTGCACAAGCGAGTCGGCTTTGGAGAGTTTAAAATTTGCATTTTGGGCATTTTGCTTCTCTTTTTTGGCAAATTCATCTTCCTGAATTTGCTGATTATAAATAGAATACTTATTAAATGCCTCTTGCGATTTTTCTAGCTGCCCCAATGCTTTGTAATTGCTTGTATAAATTCCATAGCAGTTGCGCAAAAGCCTGTAATCATTTAACTCTGAAGCAATATCAATGGCTTCGTCGAGATTTTTATTCGATTCGGCATATTTTTTTTGGCTTTCTAAATAAGTAGCAATATCAATTAATCCGGCGCAAATGTCTGGTTTTTTACCTATTTGCCTTCTTATAACTAAACTTTTTTTTGCGTATTCAGTTGCCTGAACTAATTGATTATTATCGGCATAAATCATTGCTATATTTCCATAAGCCGATTTTACTCCTATTTTATTGTTTACAAGCTCATTATATTTAACTCCTTCAAGAAAATAAAAAATTGCAGAATCCTTTTTATTCAAATCCCAATAAATGAAAGCTATTTTATTCAAATAAAAAGCAGCTTTGTTGTTATCGTTGACTTGAAGATATTTATTAAACTCACTTCTATTTTTCTCTATTTCTGCATTTTGTGCAAATAAGAATGTAGAAATAAGGAGAAAAAAACTTAATGCAATATTTTTTTTGAAATACAAATTCACTTTTCTAACTAATTAAGAAATTAAATTTTAAATAATATTTAAACATAAATTAATTGTCTAAAAAATAAAAGGAATCATTTATTTTTATGAATAATTCTTTTTATTTTATGGAAACAAATATACGAAAAAAAAAAATCTATACTAAAAAAAAACAAGAAATATTATTTTAATTTTACAAATAAAATTTGAGGGAAAAAACGAACATTCATAAATAACATGTAATCAATCAAATACAACACATCAATTCAAAAAAACAGTTTTTTTTTGTAATAAGAATAATTTATTGAAAGAATGTTTTATTTTTGCAATTCACAGTTTAAATAAAAAAATAAAAGTATGCTTTATCTAAAAAATGCAACTTACATTGATTCTGAAAGTTTAGCAATCAAAAACACACATATTTTAGTAAATGAGGGAATAAAGGGTGAGATAGAATTTGTTAGCTCTATTCCTGAAGGTAGCCAAGTACTCGATGTAACAGGCAAAATAGTTACAAAATCCTTTGCTTGTGGTCATCACCATGCCTACTCTGCACTTGCACGCGGTATGGGAGCTCCCAAAAAAACACCTGAAAACTTTCATGATATTTTAAAATACGTTTGGTGGACTTTAGATAAATCGCTCGATAAGGATATGATTCGCGCTAGTGCTTTGGCTACGGCGATTGCTTCAGCCAAAGCAGGTGTTACGTATGTTATCGACCACCATGCTTCGCCTTTTGCAGTAAATTCGTCGCTTTCTATTCTTGCACAAGCTTTTGAAGAAGTGGGTGTTTCGCATTTACTTTGCTACGAAATTTCTGACCGCGACGGCATCGACATTGCCGAGCTAGGACTGTACGAAACAGAGCAATATTTAGCAAAAAATGAAGGCTTAGTTGGGCTACATGCTTCCTTTACAATAGGAAATAGCACTTTGAAAAAAGCCGTTGAGTTGGCATCTAAATTCGACTCGGGAATACACGTTCATGCAGCCGAAGATGTTTACGACCAAACATTTACCAAAATGAAGTACAACAAATCAGTTGTAGAACGTTTCGATGATTTTGGAGTGCTCAATTTTGACAAAACAATTCTAGCGCACTGCTTGCATTTGTCTGAAAATGAAAGAAATATACTTTCAAAATCCAAAGCATGGATTGCCGAAAATATTGAAAGCAATTTAAACAATAAAGTTGGTTTTTTCAATGCTAAAGGCTTTGAAGATAAAGTCATTTTAGGAACCGATGGAATGCACTCCGATATGCTCCGAAGTGCAAAAGCCGCTTTTTTTGTGGGTCAAAATTTTGACACAATTGATTATCCTTCAGCATATTATCGGTTCAGAAATGTACACAATTATTTGCAAAAGAATAATTTTTCGGGCGATGGGTCAAACAATTTGGTAGTGCTCGATTATCCAAGTCCAACGCCTTTGGTTTCGGAAAATTTCTTAGGTCATTTTATCTTTGGTTTTGAATCAAGTCAAGTTCGCCATGTTCTTTCATCGGGTAAATTAATTGTGAAAGATTTTCAAATTCAAACAGTTAATGAAAACGAAATATGGAAATTTACAAAAAAAGAAGCAACAAGGCTTTGGGAAAAAATGAAAAAATAAATCGGTAATTTAATTTATTTTTATCTCTATTTTAACATGCAAAACATACATAAATAGAGACAAACTAATATTAAAATATAAATAATTTAGAATTATGATAGAATGGATTGGCTACATAGCCTCAATAGTAATTGCAGTTTCGATGCTAATGAGTTCGCTTCTGAAACTCAGATGGATAAACCTTTTTGGTGCCGCTTTATTTTCGGCTTACGGCTTTATAATAGGAGCTATTCCTGTGGGATTACTCAATGGATTTATAGTAGCCATTGATGTGTATTATTTAACCAAAATGTACTCCAAAAAAGAATATTTCAAGGTGCTTGAAGTCAGAGCCGACAATAAATATTTGCTCGAATTTCTGAATTATTACAAAGAGGATATTCTAAGATATTTTCCTGAATTTAGCTACAACCCAGAGATGAATAAGCTGAGTTTCTTTGTATTACGCAATATGTCGGTAGCCGGAATTGTACTTGCTCGCGAGCATAGTGTCGATGAGTTAATTATTGGTTTAGATTACACAATTCCGGAATATCGCGATTTTAAAGTAGGAAAATACGTTTACAAAGAAAACGCTAAGTACTTCACTAACAGAGGTTACAAAACACTATGCAGCAAATTAGACAACAAAACACATATCAATTATTTGAAAAAAATGGGTTTCAAATACAACGAAAATAGCAAAATGCTAAAAAAAGAATTGCAATAATGAATGAAAAATTAAAACGATTATAACTGTTGTTTTTCAAGTTGTTAATCTAAAAAATTAAGAAATTTAAAAGGAAAATCAACGATATGAAATCAGGTAAACAGCAATTAGATTACTTTTTTATTTGATTATTAGAAGGAATTTTCGTAAATTAGCCTTAAAAAAAAATCATTTTTTCAGGAAAAAACAAACGGTATGAGAAAATTATTCCAAATAGCATTTGTTATTGCATTTGCTTATATAACAGCATTTTACACTAACGATACAAAAGATAAAAAAGATATATTCGATTTTAACTTTGATTTTAATTTCGACATTTCTGATTGGTTTACAGACGATTACGGTTATCATTACGACCCCAATGCAAGTATAGACACATTGATAAAAGAAGGAACTTATTATTTTGATAACAAAGACTACTACGTTGCTATTGAATACTTTAAGCAAGCCACAGAGCTCGATAGCTTAAATCCTGAAATCAATTTATACCTTGCAAAATCGTATGAAAATGTAATTGATTATACGCTTGCTCAAGTATATTACCAAAAATTATTGTCATCAGATAGTACTTATTTTTCGACAGCTTACATGGGCTTAGGCAATTTATCTTCACTTCTAAATAAGTATGATTCGGCTCAAATTTATTTCAGCAAGGTAATAGCGCTAGACCAAAATAAATCAGAAGCTTATTTAAAACGTGGCGAAAATTATTTAGTGCAAACAGATACGCTTAGTGCCCTGAAGGATTTTGAAAAAGTAGCTAGTTTAAATCCAAACGAGTATGCTATCAATTTGCGAGTTGCAACAACTTTTTTCGACATAAAAAATTATAAAAAAGCCATAGAATATTATACAAAATGTATCGATTTTCTCGATGCTGATAAATATACTTGCTTAAAATACAGAGCTTTTTGTTTCTATTACTTAGAAAATTACAGCGAAGCAATTTTAGACTATAAAGCTGCCTTAGAATTAGATAGTTCTGATAGTTATTTATATTACAATATTGCAATATCTTACGACAATCTGGAAGATAAAAAATTGGCAATTGAATATTTCGACAAGTTTTTATCTGTATCAAAAGAATCCGATTCTTACTCTGAATATGCTCAAGAAAGATTAGTAAAACTCAAAGAAAACTAAAATTTGTTTTCCGTTTTTTTTATAATAGCTAAAAATAGAGTAAAAAAACTGACGTAATTATTTGCATCAGGCATAATGAAAATTAACCCTAAAATTATTTTCAAAATGAAAGAAAGTGAAAAAAGATACCAAGAAAGACGAAATAAATTAAGAATTTCGCGCGGCGAAGATATAACATATATTAAAGAGCGAAATGCAATAAAAAATCTAAATTTTTTATTGTTTTTGGTCATATTATATCTTGTTGCGTACATTTATTTTTCGTTTTTCTACTTTTAACGAAAAGTAAACCACAATCATATTATTTAATATTACAAATAACAAATTTTATTTACAATTTATGAGATACATCATTTTAATTATAGCTATTTGCTTAAATTTAGTTTCATTTTCACAAAAAAAATTTAATGGAGTTGTTACCTACAAAATAACTTATGGTGATAATAATATAGAAGAATCTAGTTTAAAACTACTACCCGAAGAGCTTAAAGTTTCGATATCGAAAAAATTTGTCAAAAGAGAAAGCATTTCAAAACTAGGAAAAACAACGATAATAACTGACCTAGACCAAGGCAAGTCTCAAATTTTGATAGATTTATCTACTGAAAAAAAGTATATAAAAGACTATACACCAAACAAAAAAAGCGCAAACAGAGAATTGCGCGATTATAAAGTTACGTTCATCGACAGTAGCAAAACAATCAATGGCGAGCTCTGCAAGTTTGTAAAATTAGTAAGCGAGCAAGATACTTTGTTTGGTTTTTACTCAGAAAAGCTTAGTTTTAACAAAGTTAATATAGGAACTCCCTACTCTGAGGTCAATTTTATTTTGCTCGAATACATCGAAAAAAGCAATTTTCCGATAAAATACGAAGCAGTAGAAATAAAACGCCAAAAATTTGATAAAGAAGAATTTGAAGTACCGGAAGGTTTTAGGCGACTTTTGAACCTCTAAAAAAAACAAAAAACTTCGAGAAAATCTCGAAGTTTTTTTTATATAATAAAGTATTAATAAGCAATTTACATAACCATTCCACCACAAACATTCAGCGTTTGTCCGGTAACGTAAGAAGCCAAATCGGAAGCTAAGAAAACAGCCGCATTTGCAACATCGGCAGGTTTTCCTCCTCTACGAAGTGGAATTGTTTTAGCCCATTCGGTTCTTACTTCTTCGCTCAATTGTGCAGTCATGTCGGTTTCGATAAAACCTGGAGCTATTGCATTGCAGCGAATATTACGCGAGCCAAGTTCTTTTGCTATCGATTTAGTGAAGCCCAAAATACCAGCTTTTGATGCAGAATAATTTGATTGTCCGGCATTTCCGGTAACTCCTACCACCGAGCTCATATTTATAATCGAACCCGAACGCTGTTTCAACATCACCGATTGAACGGCTTTTGTGAGATTGAATACAGATTTCAAATTCACGCTTATTACCAAATCCCATTGGTCTTCGGTCATTCTCATCAAAAGAGTATCGCGAGTAATACCAGCGTTGTTTACCAAAACATCAATTCTGCCAAAATCAGCAGCCACCTCTTTTATCAAATCTTGCGCTTCTTGATAATTTGCTGCATTCGATTTGTAAGCTTTGGCTTTTACACCCAAAGCAACCAATTCATTTTCAAGAGCTTGAGTAGCATCACCCAAAGCAACATCGGTAAATGCAATATTTGAACCATGCGTAGCAAAAACAAGTGCAATTTCTTTTCCTATTCCGCGAGCTGCGCCTGTAATTATAGCGGTTTTTCCTTCTAAAAGTTTCATAATTTTTCAATTTTAATTAAACCACAAGCAAATTTAAAACTGCCTTATAGTTCATATTTTAAATTTAATTTATCTTCTTTTTGTTTTAATGAAAAATGATTTTTATTCAAAACCGCATCAATCAACAAAGCTAATTAATATGCTAATTATCTGTATTTTAAATATAAATAAAGAAGAAAAAAATCATTTTTTTGTGCTGCAAATATATAAATTTATTTCAAAACCGTAGTATTTTTTCTCTAAAAAAAACACATTTTTCTGCAATGATTGAAATATCGCAACAAACTTCGCTTTCAAAAAACTATATTTCACTAATTTGCAACTTATTATAAACTAAAAAAAGAGAAAAGCCTAAACCTTTCTCTTTTTATAATTTCATTTTTTTGTTTGAAAAAACACAAAAACTATTTTACAGCTTTCACAACTGCTTCAAAAGCTTGTGGGTTGTTCATAGCAAGGTCAGCTAACACTTTGCGGTTAAGCTCAATACCTTTTTTGTGAAGTTTACCCATAAATTCAGAATAAGACAAACCGTGTAAACGAGTACCGGCGTTTATTCTTTGAATCCACAACGCTCTAAAGCTTCTTTTTTTAGCTTTTCTGTCTCTGTATGCGTAAACGAGCCCTTTTTCAACAGCGTTTTTGGCAACAGTCCAAACATTTTTCTTTGCACCAAAGTAACCTTTGGCTAGCTTAAGAACTTTTTTTCTTCTAGCTCTTGAAGCAACTGAATTTACCGATCTTGGCATAATTTTATACTTTTTTGAATGTAAGCGTCCTTTTCTTTACGAAAAAATTGAACTTTAAAGCTTTACATTCAGGGTTAATTAAATTTAATTTCTTAAAAACACTTTACTTCTTTATAGTTTTTCTGGCTTTAGAAAAACAAAAAAAGGTAAAAAATCTATTTCATTGCTAATAATAACTTAATGTTTTTTTCATCAGTTTTGTGAACTGTTGTAAAATAAGTCAAGTTACGCTTTCTCTTTGTAGATTTTTTAGTCAAAATATGACTTTTGTAAGCGTGTTTTCTTTTAATTTTCCCTGAGCCAGTGAGCTTAAATCTCTTTTTTGAACTGGCATTCGTTTTCATTTTTGGCATTTTCCTAAATTTAAAAAATTAAACAATTAAAGAAGGTGGGACAATTCGGTAAAAATTGCGCTCGCTTAGCTACCTTCATAATTTTGAAAAAATATATAGTATCTGTTCTATGTTAAAGCTAAAATATAAAATTTCAACTTATTCTAAAAAACAGATGGTCTATTAAAAGTGATGCAAAAAGAGTTAACTTCACTAAAATTACTTCTTTTTTGCGGGAGAAATAAACATAATCATTCGTTTACCTTCAAGTTTTGGTAAACTTTCAACCTTACCAAATTCTTCTAGTTCTTGCGCCAAACGCAAAAGCAAAATTTCACCTTGCTCATTAAAAACAATCGAACGACCTTTAAAGAAAACAAAAGCTTTTACTTTTGCGCCTTCTTCCAAAAATTTTTGAGCGTGCTTCAATTTGAATTGAAAATCGTGCTCATTGGTGTTAGGACCAAAACGAATTTCTTTTACAACTACTTTGGTAGCTTTCAATTTCAATTCTTTTTGCTTTTTTTTCTGTTGGTACAGAAATTTCTTATAATCAATTATTTTGCAAACCGGTGGATCAGCATTTGGTGATATTTCAACCAAATCAAGCTCTAATTCTTCTGCAAGTTTTAATGCCTCTTCTACAGTTGTAACACCTTGCTGTTCAACATTTTCGCCTACTAAGCGAATGCTGCGTGCTTTAATAGCTTTATTTATTCTGTGCTCAGCTTCTTTTTGCACAAAAGGTTTTCTGGGACCTTTTATAATATTCTTTGCTATTGGTTAATCCTCCCTACTTTAGTTAGTACTATTTTATTTCTTATTAGTAAAAAGTTATATCAATCTAATAATGAAATTTTTAGCTTAATAATTTGTTTTAATTGAATATTAAAAATAGAAAAAATCTTATTCTTAAATATTGCATTTGAAAAAAAATTTCAGTGCAAAGATACAAATAATATTAAAAGCTAAAAATAATTAACTAGTTTTTTTAATTAATTTCTTTTGTCTGCTCTTCTATTTCTTTGTTTATGAGTGCCACAAAATCGGCAATAGGCATCGAACCTTTGTCGCCATCGCCTTGTTTTCGTACCGAAATCATTCCATTTTCAGCTTCTTTTTCGCCCACAATGAGCAAATAAGGGATACGTTTCAACTCGTTGTCGCGTATTTTTTTGCCTATTTTTTCGTTTCGTGTATCTATCAAAGTGCGAACATCGGCTTTGCGCAAGGTTTCGAGAACCTGTTGTGCAAAATCGTTGTATTTTTCGCTAATTGGCAGAATTACAGCTTGGTCGGGTGTTAGCCACAAAGGGAATTTGCCGGCTGTGTGCTCTATCAAAACGGCTACAAATCGCTCCATCGAACCAAAAGGTGCGCGGTGAATCATTACCGGACGATGTTTTTTGTCGTCAGCTCCAATATACTCTAATTCAAAGCGTTCGGGCAAATTGTAATCTACCTGAATTGTTCCTAATTGCCATTTTCTGCCCAAAGCATCTTTCACCATAAAATCGAGTTTAGGTCCGTAAAATGCGGCTTCGCCATATTCAACTACGGTGTTCAAACCTTTTTCTTTGGTGGCTTCGATAATTGCATTTTCTGCTTTTTCCCAATTTTCGTCGCTTCCAATATATTTTTCTCTATTTATTGGGTCGCGCAGCGAAATTTGTGTTGTGAAATCTTTAAAATCGAGCGTACTAAATATATAAAGCACAATATCAATTACTTTCAAAAATTCTTCTTTCAACTGGTCAGGACGGCAGAAAATGTGTGCATCGTCTTGAGTGAAGCCTCTTACGCGTGTAAGTCCGTGAAGTTCACCACTTTGCTCGTAGCGATAAACTGTTCCAAATTCGGCATAGCGCAAAGGTAAATCTTTGTACGAGCGTGGTTTGAATTTATAAATCTCGCAATGGTGGGGACAATTCATGGGTTTCAACAAGAATTCCTCATCTTCGGCAGGCGTATGAATGGGCTGGAACGAATCTTTTCCATATTTTGCGTAATGCCCCGAAGTTACGTACAATTCTTTCTGACCAATATGAGGAGTCATAACTGGCTCATAATCATATTTTTTCTGAACTTTTTTCAAGAAATTTTCTAAACGCTCACGCAATTGTGCGCCTTTTGGCAACCAAAGCGGCAAGCCCTGCCCTACTCTAGCCGAAAAAGTAAAAAGTTCTAATTCTTTGCCTAATCGTCTGTGGTCTCGAAGTTTAGCTTGCTCTAAAAGTTCCAAATAATCGGTTAGCATTTTTTGTTTAGGAAAAGAAACTCCGTAAACACGAGTAAGTTGCTTCCTTTTTTCGTCGCCGCGCCAGTAAGCTCCGGCAATGTTCATTATTTTAACAGCCTTGATGTACTCCGAGTTGGGCAAATGCGGACCTCTGCACAAATCGGTGAAATTGCCTTGTTTATAGACAGTTATTGTTCCATCTTCGAGTTCGCTGATAAGCTCCACCTTATATTCATCACCTTTTTGGTTAAACAAATTTAAAGCATCGGCTTTAGAAATATCTTGACGCAAAATATCACTTTTTTGACGAGCCAATTCGAGCATTTTATCTTCAATTTGCTTGAAATCTTTATCGGTTAAGTTTCTATCTTGCCCTAAATCAACATCATAATAAAATCCGTTTTCGATAGCCGGACCAATTCCAAATTTTACTCCCGGGTACAAATTTTCCAAAGCTTCGGCAAGCAAATGCGCCGAAGAATGCCAAAAAGCGTGCTTGCCTTCAGCATCGTCCCATTTATAAAACTTAACGCTTGCATCACTCGTTATCGGGCGAGTAACATCTTGTATTTCAGCATTTACGCTTACCGATAATATTTCTTTAGCTAAGTTGTTGCTCAAACTTTTGGCTATTTCGTAGCCAGTAACACCCTTTGGGTACTCTCTTACGTTTTGGTCGGGAAATGTTATTTTTATCATTTTTATAGATTTAAAGTCTCAGTATCATTTCATTTAATTTATTAATAACCAACGAATTAAATTTATTTTGTACGAGAGCTTATAAAAACTTGCACTACAAATTGCAAGTTTATACTTTGATTAATTTTTGTTTTTGAAAATAATTTGGTATTCAAAAAACACGATTGCAAAGATAATAATTTTATTTATTTCAGCTACACTCATTTTTATTTTTCGTAAAAATAAAATTATCGGGCAGGATAAAACAAAAAAAGCATGGAAAAACCATGCTTTTAAATGTGACCTGTCTGCGATTCGAACGCAGGACCCACGCCTTAAAAGGGCGTTGCTCTACCGACTGAGCTAACAAGTCAAAATATATATTGAGTTTAAATCGAGTGACCTGTCTGCGATTCGAACGCAGGACCCACGCCTTAAAAGGGCGTTGCTCTACCGACTGAGCTAACAAGTCAAAAGCTTTTTTACCGATTTTTATAATTATTTTTGCACCAACAAACATAATTTACAAAAACCATTTTAAGAACAAATTTAAGTGACCTGTCTGCGATTCGAACGCAGGACCCACGCCTTAAAAGGGCGTTGCTCTACCGACTGAGCTAACAAGTCATTTTCTTTAAAAGCGCTGCAAAAATAAATATGTTTTTTTTAATAGCAAACTTTTTTAGAAAAAAAATGATTTTTTTTGATGTTTAAAAACTATCTATTTGATAAACTGACTACTAATTTTGATTTTTTTTTCTGTTTTTTTGAATAAAAACAATTTAGAAGCTTATTTATGCTTTTTTCTATGCAAAATTGGCTCTATTTTTCGTTAAAAATTTAGTATATTGCCAAAAATCAAAAAAAAGAAAGTTCTTTCGTTCTAATTTTTGTTGTGCAATTTCAGCCATACTTTATACGCACTTTATACGCACTTTATTCGAGCCAAGATAGAGCCAAGATAGAGCCAAGAGGAATTTTAAAAGCTGTTTAAATTAAATTTAAGCAACTTTTCACACAATTTTTTTGTGAAAATAAATTATGAAAATAAAAGCAAATATAGTACTAAAAAAAACAATAATGCCTTGAATGATTGCCAAATAGCATTCAAAAAGCATTCAAAAAATGAATAACACCAGTTGTATCTACAAATCAAATACGTTGCGATGAAGTGGATTACTAAAAGCAGTAAAAAAATAGAACTAATAAATGTAGTAAAATTCAGCACAATAATAAAGAAGAGAAGACGCATAATAAATTATTAATAAATAAAATATAAATTATTGAATTATATAAAAATCGAATGAAATAAGCAATTTCAATTTTCCTCAAAAACATTCAATAATGAATTGAAAATTAAATAACCGCTTATTTTAGTCCTATTTTGAAACTATGTTGCAATACAATAGCTTCAATACTTTTGATAAAAGCCATAAAAAAAATAATTTTATTTTCTCTTCTTGTTTCGCTTATATTTCGGTATAATTTTTATCTTTGTAATGAAATCGAAAGATAAAAATATTTTTTAATAAGGCAATTATTCAAAACTTATTTTCATCCTTCAAAAAGAAAATTTCAGGACAATTAAACGCTAATAATTATTCTGATTATTTATTCTATATTTATTATTTTTTTTATATTATTTTATACTAAATGCAAATTTATCTCGACTACAACGCAACCACTCCGATAGATACAGAAGTTGCAGAAACCATGCGTCCTTTTTTGGATATTTATTTCGGAAACCCTTCGAGCATACATCAATACGGTGTTTTAGCAAAAAAAGCAGTAGAAAAAGCACGAATGCAACTTGCTGATTTACTGAATTGTAATACCGACGAAATTGTTTTCACAAGCGGAGGAACCGAATCTAATAATTATGCCATCAAAGGTGTTGCTTTTGAAAATAAACACAAAGGAAATCACATCATTACCTCATCAATAGAGCATCCGGCAGTTATAGAAGTGTGTAAATATTTAGAAAATTTTGGGTTTGAAATTTCTTATATAAAAGTAGATGAATTTGGAATGATAAAACCCGAAGATGTGGAAAAAGCAATAAAACCACAAACAATTTTAATCTCTATCATGCACGCTAACAACGAAGTAGGAACAGTGCAGCCTATTGAAGAAATTAGCAAAATAGCCCGAAAAAATAATATCATTTTCCATACCGATGCGGCACAGTCAATTGGAAAAATTGATTGCAATGTGCAAAGCTTAGGCGTTGATTTATTGTCGGTTGCAGGTCATAAATTTTACGCACCCAAGGGAATTGGAGCATTGTTTGTGAAACGAGGAGTAAAGCTTCAAAAACAAATGCACGGTGCTGACCATGAGCAAAATATGCGTGCAGGAACTGAAAATATTCTCGAAATAGCCGGTCTTGGAAAAGCTGCCGAAATAGCCAAACGCGACTTGCAAAAAAACATTTTGCATTTAAAAGAAACTAGGGATTTATTACATTCCGAAATTTCAAAAAATATTGAGCAAATAAAACTAAACGGACACCCCGAAAACCGTTTGCCCAACACGCTAAGTTTGAGTTTTAAAAACGTAGAAGCAAATACATTACTTTCTGAATTAAAGGAAGTTGCAGCTTCGGCAGGAGCTGCCTGCCATACCGATAAAATAGATATTTCGGCAGTTTTGAGTGCCATGAAAGTACCGATGGAATTTGCAATGGGAACAATTCGTTTTTCTACTGGAAAACTTTCTACAAAAGAGGAAATAGAAAAAGCGGCTCATTACATTTGTGAAACGGTAAAAAAATTGCAAAATTCATCACAAGAAATTAATACTTCTACTGATTTTTCTGCTATTAAATTAACGCAATATACTCACGGATTGGGCTGTGCGTGCAAAATGCGCCCTCAAGATTTGGAAAAAGTATTGAAAATTATTCCAAAAACATTCGACCCCAATGTGCTTATTGATATTTCGGGTTCTGACGATGCAGCAGTTTATAAGATTGATAATGAGAATGCTATTGTGCAAACTGTCGATTTTTTTACGCCCGTAGTGGACAATCCTTACGATTTTGGAGCTATTGCTGCAGCCAATTCCATTAGCGATATTTACGCCATGGGCGCAAAGCCACTTTTTGCACTCAACATTGTAGCTTTTCCTGATAAAAGATTGCCTTTGAGCGTGTTAGAAGAAATTTTGCGAGGCGCAAACGACAAGGCAAAGGAAGCTGGAATCAGCATTTTGGGCGGGCACACCATCGAAGATAATGAGCCAAAATTTGGAATGACCGTAACTGGAATTTCAAAAATTGATAAAATTTTAAGCAATTCGGGTGCAAAAGCAGGCGACGCTATAATTTTAACCAAACCTATTGGCACTGGAATTATTTCGACAGCAGTGAAACGCGGAATTGCCTCAAAACAAGCTGAAATAGAAGCAATTAAAACAATGGGCGAACTCAACAAAGTAGCTGCCGAAGTGATGCAAAATTTCAAAATAAATGCCTGCACCGATGTTACAGGCTTTGGATTGCTAGGGCATTTGAGCGAGGTAGTAAAAGGAAGCAAGCTAAGTGCTGAAATAGATTTCAACTCAATTCCTTTGTTACCAGAAGTTTACAACTTGGCAGTAGCTGGAATTATTCCGGGCGGAACACAAAATAATTTGACTCATTTTGGACATTTTGTAGTTTGGGGAAAAAATATTGCCGAAGTGCAAAAATTTATTTTTGCTGACGCGCAAACTTCTGGTGGTTTGCTTATTTTTGTTCCTGATTCTGAAAAATATAATTTATTAGAAAGTTTGCATAAAAATAATATTGCTTTGGCTGCTATTATAGGTAAAATAGTTGAAAATGAAGAAATTAAAATAGAAGTAAACTAGGTTGTATAAAAAAATATTTTAAAGAAATAAAAACAAAATTTTATTTTAGAAAACTTTTATACGTTACGTTCTCTTTATTGAATTTTAATTTTAAAACCGTCTTTTTTTTTAATAAAATACGGTTTAATAAAAAAATTGATAATTATAATTTATAAAAATTTCTAAAAAAAACATCAAATTGTATTATTTTAAAATGACACTATTTAATAGAAATATACTGATAATCTTTTTATTATTAAATCTATCGTCTGTTTGTGCGCAAACGACTATTGGCTATCCATTTTTGAAAAACTACAAACACTCTGAATATAATTCGGGCAGGCAGTCGTGGATGATTTCGCAAGCACCGAATGAATTGATGTATTTTGCTAATAATGAGGGTTTATTAGAGTTTGATGGTTTGAATTGGAATTTGCATTCTCTTCCAGATTGGACTATTATGCGAAGTGTATTTGCCGATACAGATGGACGAATTTATGTTGGCTCGTATAATAATTTTGGTTATTTTGAAGAAAATAAGTTGGGAAAATTAGTATTTCATTCGCTTTTAAATTTATTAAACAAATCAAATACCGAGTATAGTGAAATTTGGCGCATTCATAAAACCAAAGAGGGTATCGTTTTTCAATCATATAAAAATATAATAATTTATAACAATAATACGATAAAAATTTACTCAACTCCTCATAAATTTCATTTTTCATTTTACGTAAACAACAAATTATATTTAAACGATACAAAAAATGGTATATATGAATTTAAAAATAAGGAATTTATATTTCTCGAAGGAACCGAGAGTTTGGTAAATAAGGAAATCTGTGGTATAATTCCTTTAAACGATAACTTGCTCATTGCCACCACTAATAATGGTATCTACAAGTACGAAAATAATAAGTTGATTGAATGGAAAAATGCGTCGTCTGAATTTCTCATTAAAAATCAGATTTACAGCCTTTTGAGAATTGATAACGAACGAATTGCTTTCGGCACTATCCAAAATGGAGTATTAGTTACTGATAATGAAGGCATTCCGATTTATCATTTGAATGAAGATTCTGGTCTTCAAAACAATACAATTTTGAATATGTACTTAGATGCCGACAAGAATTTATGGTTGGCTACGGACAATGGAATTGATTTAATTTATATCCATTCGTCGCTTCGGCAATTGAATAAGCAACAAGGCTTAAGCTCAGGATATTCGGCAGCAATACACAACAATAAGTTGTATTTGGCAAGCAACCGAGGAGTTTTTTTCACTCAATGGAATAAAAACGGAAATAGTTTAGCTAATTTAAGTTCTTTTAAATTAATAGAAGAAACCAAAGGACAGGTTTGGACATTGCAAGTTATTGATAATGTTTTGTTTTGTGGGCACAATGATGGAACTTTTATAATTGATGGAACCAATGTGCAACAAATTTCGTCGATAAAAGGTGCATGGACATTTTTGCATTCAAAGCAAAATCCAAATATAATTATTGGCGGAAATTATTCGGGTCTTTCAGTTTATGAAAAGCAAAAAGAAAAGTGGATTTTTAAAGAACACCTAAAGGGTTTTGAAGAATCGTCGCGTGTAATGGTGTTTGATGGTGATGAAAATATTTGGATGAGTCATGGATTTAAAGGTCTGTACCACATTTATTTAAACTCTAAAAAAGATAGTATTTTAAATGTAAAGTTTTATAATTCTAAGAATGGTTTTCAATCGGATTATGGAATAAATGTGAGTAAAATTCAAAATGAAGTTGTGTTTTTTTCGCCCAAAGGAGCGTATGTTTACAGCAAAAATAAAGATGCAATTTTACCTTCCGATTTTTATACAAAACTTTTCCCAGAGCAAGTAATTAGCTATGCTTACGAAGATAGCTTGCGCAATATTTGGTATTTTACCGACAAACAAATGGGAGTCAAACGGATTTTGGAAGATGGTAGCTATCTTGACATTACCTCTCCATTTAAAGCATTAGATGGCAGCTTTATAGGTGGTTTTCAATTTGTTTTTCCCATCGACAATTCAAACCTAATTGTAGGAAACGAAAATGGTTTTATTTATTATAATTCAAAATACGAAAAAATTTACAAAAAAAATTTCAATGTTTTTATTCACGAAGTGCGTATTTCGGGAAGCGATTCTGTTTTATTTCAAGGGCATTTGTTTGAAAGGTTCAGCAATATTCCAACGCTTAGTTATTCTGAAAACAAGTTATATTTTTCGTATTCGGCTGTAAATTATGAAAATACTGAGAGATTAAAATTTTCGACTTATTTAGAAGGTTACGACGAACAATGGACTAATTGGGATACAAAACGCAACCGCGAATTTACAAATTTAAAAGAAGGACGCTACGTATTTAAGGTAAAAGCACGCGATATTTACAATGTTGAAACTGAAATAACTCATTTTGAGTTTGTAATTAAGCCGCCTTTGATGCGCACTACGGCAGCCTTTGTTTTGTACGGCTTTGGTGTGGTTGTGCTTATTTTTTATCTGTATTTTCTTATTAGAAAAAGGGAAAATAACTTAAAAATAGCCGAAAAATTAAAGCAAAAAAATAAGTACATCGAAAAAGAAAAGGAATTGAAACATGAAGCTTTGCTTGCCGAGAAAGAAATTATTCGTTTAAGAAATGAAAAACTACAAATGGAGGTTAAAAATAAGGATAAAGAATTGGCAAATTCAACAATGCTTACCATTCAAAAAAATAAATTTTTGAATAGTATTAAAAAAGATTTATCGAAAATAGCGGGCGACAGTGTAGTTCCGAGTGTAAAAGCCTCAGCAAGAAATATCATAAAAAAAATAGACAATAACATTAATAATTCGGAAAATTGGAAAGTTTTTGAAACTCATTTTTCCAATGTACACGAGGAGTTTATGTCGCGAATAAAAAAAGAATATCCCGAAATTTCGCCTGCCGAGCTTCGCTTGTGCGCTTGCCTTCGCATGAATATTTCGAGCAAAGAAATAGCGGAACTTTTAAATATTTCGTTGCGTGGTGTGGAAGCCAGTCGTTATCGACTTCGCAGGAGTCTAAATTTAGATAGAAGCATTAATCTTACCGATTTTATTTTGTCTTTTTAATTAATTATAAAACACTAAGCTAAAAATTAAACGCTTTTTTTTGTTGCTATTTAATTTTACTTCTTAAAAAAAATAAATACCATTCATTCTAATCTAAATTGAGCCAAAATTAACATGAAATTAAGGTTTTATTAATATTAAAAAATTGTAAATTAACTTGCTGTTTTTAAGATATTTAATTATCCATTAACGTATTTTTAGCGTATTATTTTGAGCCCAAGAAGTGTTTTTTTGGTAGTCTTTTAATTTCAAAGGAAGAATTTATTTTGTACTTTTACGTATGATTTTGCACAGCACGATAAATGCGATGCAGAAATAAAAAAATTAACAATATTACAAACATTAAACTAAAACTTATGAAAAGAATTTTATTTTTTGGAATGATGCTAATTGCATCTTTAAGTTTTGCACAAAATGCTCCTATCAATTTTGAAGCAGATGGAAATGGTGCAACTTGGACTTGGA
>JAIFNL010000270.1 GCA_020047755.1 Bacteroidota bacterium | reverse complement strand
TCACGGCTCAAACCCGTTTCGTGCATAATATCTTCTATTGGTTCATCGTATTTGAGCATCTTTTGAGCAAGTTTAATGCTTTTTTCTTTCTCTTTTGCCAACGCTTCTTTCTCTTTAGCCAAAGCTTTTTCTATCTGTTTTTGGGTTTCTTGCTCTTTGGCTAAGGCATTGATGAGCGATTGTTCTAGCTTTCTGATACCTTTATTGTACGATTCTTCGTAGCTCAACTGGCGCAAAAGTGTGTCATTGGAGGTAGCTCTATTCAAATAGGAAATGATTCTCGTTAGCTCATCGTCAGACAGTTCTGCTTCTTCTACGTCGATTATATAATCCGATTCGGTGCCTTTTAGCTTTTGGTGAAACAAGTTAAGAAATTTTTCTAAACGTGTGCCACGTGTTTTGCCTTTGTAACCAGCTTGCAATATGATGCTTGGGTGAGTTAGCAAATTGGCAAATTCGCTTTTTACATTCAACAGTTTGTTGTTGATGATGTCGAAAGGTTGATTCAGAATTTTAACTGCTTGCGTATCAAATTCTTTCAGTTCAAAACCTAAAATATAAATGGTTATAATAGGCAGAGGTTTTACTTGCTCGTAGCCGTTGGCATCTACGAAAGTTTCTTCTTTTAAGTAGTTCGATGCCAGATATTTTCGGAAACGAATAATTGGGTCGGGCGTGTTGTATTTTTGAAGTTCAATTAAAATAGATTGTTCCTCGCCCGTTTCGGTCAAAATGATGGCTTTAAAGTCGTAACGAACCATGTGTATGGGGGTTACTTTTAGTATTTTTTCGGGCTCTTGTAAAACATTTTGGCTAATGGGCGTTTCTTCAGGCTTCGATTGAAGATGAATTACTTTGCTATTTAAAATGATTGACAATACAATTTTGGCAATTTGTTCGTTGTCCATCAAATATTTGAAGGCATAATCGTATAAGGGGTTTACTATTTTCATGACTTTGGTTGTATTATTTAGGGTACAAAGTTACAAAATGTTTGTGAATTTTCTAGTTTTGATTTGTAGTTTTTTGCCAAGATTGGTGCATCATAAAACCGTGCACCATAATCGTGCCAGCCTATTTTTGTAATTCCCGCAAGCTTTTGGTATGAGTTTTCGGCAATGCTCATGCCTTCGCTAAGCAATGTGTATTTTTAAATACCGTTTTCATACATAAACCAGCCGCAATAATCGGTGGTTTTTGGGTTATTTTAATTATAAAACGTTACATTTTACAAATAGCCGTTGTATATCCGAACTGTTTGCTTGTGTTGTTTTATAAACAGGCACTTCCTTAATCCAATCTACAAGAAACAAATAAAAAGGCAAGATATTTTTCGGATAAATTTCACTAGTTGTAGGAGTTGGATAATATTTGTAATACATTATATCACCTTTTGCACTTTTTGATTTTAAGTTAATTTGAAGAATATTGAAAGAATTTATTTTTCCAACACTATCTATGAATAAAGTTAGTCTCATAAATCCTTTTAATTCCCTCCTCCCTAAACTATCAGGTAACGTAATATTAAGATTTTTTTGCTCTACAGTGAATGGCATATTTTCAGGTAAATTTGGAACAATATATGCACTATCATTTTGAGCTATTAAAAAATTAATAGAGAAAAATAAAAAAAGCGATAATGGTAATTTCATAATTTAATAATAATTTTTTAGATTTAATATTTTTCATATATATCCATTCCAAATAAAATTGAAAGTCTTATTTCAGTGGGTTGTCTTTTGTTATTAATCCATAAATTATTCATTTTTAAAATAATATTTTTACTTTCATCATCACATGCTTCACACAATTTTCCCATAGACCGTACCACTCTAATGTTACTTATTTGACCACTTTTTTCAACAACAAATGATATAATATTATATCCAATTATATCAGCTATGTTATTTTTATTCATCTTTTGCCCAATAAATTTATTGAGTGAATCTTTTCCGCCATTAAACCATATAGAGTCGTTTATTAAAATAACATCTGTTCTTTCTTTTTCATTTTTATCAACATAACATAAAGAATCTAATCTTCCTTCTTTATACCAATATTTTCTAATAACTAGATTCTCTGAATCATATTCTACCCACTCACCTATTTTTTGATTTTTGGAATCATATTCACCGTAAAAATGCTGTGAGAACATATTATTTTGAATACAAAAAAAATATATTAAAATTATTATTTTTTTCATCTATTATAAACTGGATTACTTTAACCAATTAATTATTTTGCAAAGTATCATTTAATAACACCTCTTCTTTTGGCTTCAAATTTTAACCAAGGGGTTAATGTATCATTTGTATTTTGTAAATACTTATTAAATAAATCTAATTGTTCTTTAATGGATAAGATTTTCATTTTTCTCAATTCGTCAACTTCTTTAGAATATTTAATTGTATCTCTATAATATTTTTCATATCCAGGATAAGCAACACATCCATCTAATTGCCTATATTTAACGTCGTCATAATTTAGACTTGTTTCAAAGTTAACAAAATAATTAGAGTCAAAACTATAAACTGTCTTCCGAATTTTAATCGTTGAATCATAAGGTACTCTTAAAGGTAAAAAATGCAAACTAATAAGACTATCTTCAAAAAAACAATTAGCTAATAACTCATGATTAACTAATGTATAAGAAATTAAACTATCTCTTTTATCATCGATTGAAAAATTACAAGCATAATTACTAGCATAGAATAACCATTTTGAGTTATTGTAAAAGGTATCAAGTTTATTTGATGAAATTATCTCAGGGTATTTTTCATTAGGAAAAAATATCGTTTCTATAGAATCTGCGTTCTTTGCATCATTTCGAGTATGTGAAATACAAGAATTAAACAATAAAAAAGCTAGTATAATAACATATATTTTCATTTTTTTAGATTTTTAAAACCAATTTTATGAATTAAACAATAGCCAGTATTTGGTTTTGGTGGTATTTACGGTTTGGCTTTTCATTATGATGTTGCAAAGTTACAAAATGTTTGTAATATACACAATTCTCTTCATTCAAAATAGTTTAGTTCATAAAAAAGAGATTTATATCTATAATTAGAGTTTATATTCTAAAAATTTGTATTTTTGTGCCGTATATAATTTAAGAAAATAGCCAATCCATATAAAAACCATTGCTTCTATATTAATAGAAATAAGTAAAATACAAAGGATAATGAAAGCAACAATTCAAGAAGAAATAAAAAAAAGAGTGCTTGTGCTCGATGGCGCAATGGGCACTATGCTACAAAAATACAAATTTAGCGAAGACGATTTTCGCGGTACACGTTTTGCCGATTGGAAAACCAGTTTAAAAGGCAACAACGATTTGCTTTCAATCACTCAACCCGAAGCAATTAAAACGATACATGCAGAGTATTTAGAAGCTGATGCCGACATAATAGAAACGAACACGTTCAATGCCAACCGAATATCCATGCACGATTACGCCATGGAAGAGTTGGTGTATGAATTGAATTATGCCTCGGCAAAACTTGCCAGGCAAGTAGCCGACGAATATACACTGAAAACACCCGAAAAACCACGTTTTGTTGCCGGTTCGATAGGTCCAACCAATAAAACAGCTTCCATGTCGCCCGATGTAAACGACCCTGGATTTAGAGAAGTGCTCTTCGACGACTTTGTAGCTGCTTACGCCGAGCAAACCGAAGGCTTGCTTGACGGAGGTTGCGATGTGCTTTTGGTCGAAACTATTTTCGATACACTCAATGCCAAAGCTGCCCTTTTTGCAATTGAAGAAGTGCTTGCAAAGCGTAACATTCGCATTCCCATTATGGTTTCGGGCACAATAACCGACTCTAGTGGTCGCACGCTTTCGGGGCAAACACTCGAAGCGTTTATTAACTCTCTTTCGCACATCGACTTACTTAGCATTGGTTTAAATTGTGCTTTAGGTGCACACGAAATGCGCCCTCATATTGAGGAGATTGCAGAAAATACCAATTTTTATGTAAGTGCGCACCCCAACGCCGGACTTCCAAATCAATTTGGCGAATACGATGAAACTCCAGAGCAAATGACCGAAGAAATTAAAAAATTTCTGAATAATAAATCCGTAAATATTATTGGCGGCTGTTGCGGAACTTCGCCCAAACACATTCATTTGTTTGCGCAAGCAGCTAAAAATGCACCCATTCGTATTCCTAAAAAATTAGAAATTAAAACCAAGCTTTCGGGTTTAGAATCGCTTAACATTGACCAATTTAGTAATTTTATCAACATAGGTGAGCGCACCAACGTAGCAGGTTCGCGCAAATTTGCTCGTCTTATTCGCGAAAAAAAGTACGAAGAAGCTCTTTCGGTAGCTCGCCAACAAGTAGAAAGCGGCGCGCAAGTGTTAGATATAAATTTAGATGATGCTATGCTCGATGCTGAAAAAGAAATGTTTACATTCTTAAACCTTTTGGTAGCAGAGCCTGAAATAGCCAAAGTGCCTATCATGATAGACAGCTCTAAATGGAAGGTAATAGAAACCGGACTAAAATGTTTGCAAGGCAAAGCCATTGTAAATTCGATTAGTTTGAAAGAAGGCGAAGAGATTTTCAAACAACAAGCTCGCAAAATTAAAAATTACGGTGCTGCCACAGTTGTTATGGCTTTCGACGAAAAAGGACAAGCCGACAGCTACGAGCGCAGAGTAGAAATTATTACGCGTGCCTACAAAATATTGACTCAAGAAGTACATTTTCCGGCACAAGACATTATTTTCGACCCCAATATTTTGACCATTGCTACCGGAATGGAGGAACACAACAATTTTGCTGTCGATTTTATCGAAACCATAAAGTACATAAAAGCAAACTTACCGCACGCCAAAATAAGCGGAGGAGTAAGCAATTTGTCGTTTTCGTTTAGAGGAAACGATGTGCTTCGCGAAGCCATGCACTCAGCATTTTTGTATCATGCCATCAAAGCAGGAATGGACATGGGCATAGTAAATGCCGGAATGTTACCTATTTACGACGACATACCGAAAGACCTTTTGGAGAAAATAGAAAATGTAATTTTCAACAAACACAAAAATGCGACTGAAGAGCTGATTACTTTTGCCGAGCAAATTAAAAATACCGATAAAAAAGAAGAAAAAATAGACCTTTGGCGCACCGAACCTCTCGAAAAACGTTTGGCGTATTCGTTAGTGAAAGGAATTACTGAGTTTATCGAAGAAGATTTAGCCGAAGCTCGCAAAAAATATGCTTCATCGGTTGAAATTATTGAAAAACCACTCATGGACGGCATGAATGTGGTAGGCGATTTGTTTGGTAGCGGAAAAATGTTTTTGCCGCAAGTAGTAAAAAGTGCACGCGTAATGAAAAAAGCTGTCGCAGTGCTACTTCCATTCATCGAACAAGAAAAAGCTTTAAATAAAGAAGCCGCTTCGGTACAAAAGAAAATTCTTTTGGCAACTGTAAAAGGCGATGTACACGACATAGGAAAAAACATTGTAGCTGTAATTTTGCAATGCAATAATTTTGAAGTAATTGACCTTGGTGTAATGGTTCCTGCCGATAAAATATTGAAGGCAGCCAAAGACCACAACGTTGATGTAGTGGGACTTAGCGGCTTAATTACTCCTTCGCTCGAAGAAATGGTGCACGTAGCCAAAGAAATGGAGCGCGAAGGCATGAGTATTCCATTGGTAATAGGCGGAGCAACTACTTCTACTATTCACACAGCAGTGAAAATTGCGCCCGAATATTCAGGTGTTTGCATGCACGTAATTGATGCTTCACGCAGCGTGAATGTGATTACAAATATTTTGAACAAAGATGAAAAATTCTTGTCAGATATTGCTAAAAAATACGAAAACTTACGCTACACACACGAAACAAAATCGAACAAACCGATTCTTTCGCTACAAGAGGCTAGGGCAAAAAAACTGAACATTGATTGGGAAACTTCTGAAGTTTATCAACCAACTTTTACAGGAGTTAAAGTGTTTGAAGATTACTCAATTAGCGAAATTGCCGAATATATTGATTGGACTTTCTTTTTCCATGCGTGGGGTTTGAAGGGAAAATATCCCGAAATTCTTACTCACTCAGAAAAAGGAGAAGAAGCTACAAAATTATTCAATGATGCTAAAAGTTTTCTGGCAAACATTATCGAAAATAAGTCGTTGCAAGCAAAAGCAGTAGTGGGAATTTTTCCCGCTAACTCGCAAGATGATGATATTCTGGTATATGAAGACGAAACAAGAACAAAAACTTTAATTAGTTTGTGCCAACTGCGCCAGCAACAACTAAAGGAAAATGATGAGTACAATAGCTTAAGCGATTTTGTAGCACCAGTAGAAAGTGCTAAAAAAGATTACATTGGAGCATTTGCTTTAACCACAGGTTTAGGTGTAGAGAAATTAGTGGCACATTACGAGGCACAAAACGACGATTACGCAGCAATTATGGTCAAAGCTCTTGCCGACCGCTTGGCAGAAGCCTTTGCTGAGTTGATGCACAAACGAGTGCGCCGCGAGTTTTGGGCTTACGCCAAAGACGAAAAACTTTCGCCAGAAGATTTGGTTAATGAAAAGTATCAAGGCATTCGTCCGGCAATAGGTTATCCGGCTTGCCCCGAACATTCCGAAAAACAAACTATTTTCAATCTTTTGCAAGCCGAAAAACATACAGGCATTACGCTCACCGAGCATTTTGCAATGTACCCAACGGCAGCCGTTTCGGGTTTATATTTTGCCAACAAAGAAGCGAGGTATTTCAGCGTAGGAAAAGTAACCCAAGAACAGGTTGAAAATTATGCACAACGAAAAGGCGTAGATGTTTCATTTATTGAAAAATTAATTATGCCAAATTTAAGTTATAAATAGTCGTTTTTTATTACTTTTGTAAAAATAAAATAAAACAACCTTAAAAAAAAAAACAATGGGACAATCACTCGAAGTACTCGACAGTATTCGATTAAATTTTAATGAAGAAGGATTGTTATTCTTAAACCTCACCATAGCTTTTATTATGTTTGGCGTAGCGTTAGAATTGCGACTCGATAATTTTAAACGAATTTTGCTCAATCCAAAGCCTGTATTTGTAGGTGTTGCTTCTCAGTTTATAGTAATGCCGGCTATGAGCTTTTTATTGGTTTTAATTTTGAATCCTACGCCAAGTGTTGCTTTGGGAATGATTTTGGTAGCTGCTTGTCCTGGAGGCAATGTGTCAAATTTTATTTCGTCGATAGCACGCGGAAATGTTGAGCTTTCAGTAACATTAACAAGTATTTCCGATGTGTCGGCTATTATAATGACTCCTGTAAACTTTGCTTTTTGGGGTGGTTTATACAGCGCAACTTCTACTATGGTGATTCCTATTGAGATAGATTTTTATGAAATGGTTCGCATTATGATTCTTTTGCTTGCTATTCCTGTTACATTAGGAATGGTTTTTTCGTATTATTTTAGTAAATTAGCTGCAAAAATAATCAAGCCTACCAAAATATTGTCTATCATTATCTTTTTTAGTTATATTATTGGAGCTTTGAGTCTTAATTTTGGTTACTTCTTGCAATACATTCACTTGATTATCTTAATTGTTCTAATTCATAATGCCTTAGCATTTTTTACTGGTTACGCAATGGGGCGAATATTTAGGCTTAACGTAAAGAATGTACGCACCATTGCTATCGAAACAGGCATACAAAATTCAGGTCTTGGCTTGGTTATTATTTTTAACCCACATTTATTCAATGGCTTAGGTGGAATGGCGTTTATTGCAGCTTGGTGGGGAATTTGGCACATTGTAGCCGGACTTACACTTGCCTTTTTCTGGAGCAAGCGCACCAAAAGAGCCGAACGAATGAGTGCTATTCATGCAAAAACAGAATAACGAACTAAATTTAGCTTGCTTTTGTTGCACTTACAAAGCGGTTTTTACCATTCAAATCGTTGTGTATTAATGTATTTTCAAAACCTAGCGAATTTAAAAGCTCGGCAGTTTCTGTTCCAAAAGCTTCGTTGATTTCATAAAAAAGTTTGCCTTGTGGTTTTAAAAAGCATGAGGCAAATTTTGCAATTTCTCTATAAAAAACAAGCGCGTCAGAGTCTTCTACAAAAAGAGCCGAAGCGGGTTCAAAATTGAGTACATTGCTGTGCATCAATGGTTTTTCGCTCTGCCGAATGTAGGGCGGATTGCTAACGATAACGTCAAATTTATCAAAAGGCAAAGATTCTTGTTTTTGCCAATTCAAAATATCAAGTTCTGAAAAATGCACGTTTGCCTTATTATTTGTTGCATTCAATAGTGCCATTTCCAATGCTTTGTGCGAAAAATCAATGGCAAAAACTTCCGCTTGGGGCAATTCTTTTTTGAGCGTGATGGCAATGCAGCCAGAGCCCGTTCCAATATCTAAAATTGTAGGATTTTTTATTGTTAAGGTTTTTGTTATCAAATAAATAAGTTCTTCGGTTTCTTGCCTAGGAATGAGTGTATGCGGGTTTACTTTAAATACAAATCCATAAAAATGAGCTTCGCCTAAAATATATTGAATGGGTTCGGATTGCTTTAATCGTTCGAGAATTGTCAATAACAATTCGATTTGATGTTGGTCAAATTCCTTATTGCCTCGCATAAGTAAATCGGTACGAGAAAATGAAAAATGATGCTCAAGTATTAATTCTATAAAAACAACTATTTCTCTCGAATCGTAGAGTTGTTTCAATTCATCAAAATACTTGTTTTTTAATTGTTGTAAATTCATATCCAGAATATTGGTTAAAAGAGAAATTGTTTTATAGCGTAACGAACAAACAACAATATGTTAACAGTTGGAGAATTATGGATTTGTATAATTTTGTTTTTTTTGAATTTCAAACACACTCAAGTTGCAGCATCAATTATTTCAATAAAAAAGCAGTAGCAATTCCAAGATAATTTCCCACTGCATAGCCAATAATGCCAACAGTTAAGCCCGAAATAATAACTTCTTTATTTTTGATACCAGCAGCTACTACCGGAACAAATGGTGGCGAACATATTAATGCTGTGGTAGTTATAATAGTAGTATCGGTATCTATTTTAAATATTGCCGAAAGCAAAGCATGTAAAAACAAAGTGCCAAATATTCCTGCAAAAATGTACACTACCATAGCCCAAGAAGTAGCTAATAGATTGTCCATATTAATCATAGAAGCAACTACTAAACAGAATATTAAGATGAAATACATGCCCAGTTGAAAGGTTTTCTTTATTCTGTTTATTGCAGGAAACAGTGAAAGGATAATCCCCAAAGTGGTAATGAGCAAAATGGCAACCATGGTGGAAATATCGGAAGGCAACATTATGCTTACTGCACCTCCTATGCCAAGAATAAGCACCGACAAGCCCAAGGCTTTGAGCAAAGGAGTGAAATTTCCGGAGCTAAAAAGGCCATCAAAATTTTCAATGTCGTTTTCGGGTATTTCGTTTGTTTCTGTGGCTTGCGAAGCGAATTTATAACGAGGTAAAATAACTCCAAACACGCGTTGTGCTATCGAAACGAGAAACACAATGTATATCAACGAAAAAATAGTGTCGAGCGTATGTGTAACAATGTAGGCGTTGTTATCTACATTGAGGGCTGTTTTAATCGAAACCAAATTAGGCGTTCCGCCGGTGTAAACGCCCATCATCATGCCGCTAATTTTCCAAGCATCGGGAATGTATTGGCTTAGAAAGTAGTGTCCCGTAACTACCACAATCGTAAGCGATACAATACCTAAAATCATAGACAGAAAGGTTTTTCCGGCAAGTTTGAGCCAATCTCTCACGTTGAGCGAGAATAAAAGCAAAGGCAAAGCAAGCGGAACTGCAATATCGGTTAAAGTACTTTGTATTTTAGGCGCATTTTCGGGCAACAAGCCCGATACAGCTAAAGCCATTCCAACCAAATAAGCCACCATCACAAGACCTATTTTTTTGATGGCACTAAATTTTGAACTCAAATAAATAATAACTGCCGGAAAACTTAAATAAAATAGTACCAGCAAAATAGAAGTAAGAATATTCATAATTTTAATTGTATAACTTGAAAGAGTACGAGATTCTAAAAAAAGGAAGTTGCTAACGAATGCTTATTTTTTAATAACCGTAAAGGCGTGCAAAATAACGTCGCGAGCGGCAGTAATGAAAACAATGAGTACCAGCAATTTTTGGTCGGCAAAGCACCATCGCACAGCATTGAACGAGAATAATGTACCATAATTGAAAAAGTTTCCACTGTCAATCAAAGCCAAAAAATTGGCAGCTCCAGCAATTAAAAACAAAGCAACCACTGTCATTTTGAACAATACATAAAAAGCCCATTTGTAATGCAAAGCTTTCATACTTTGCATAAAAATATGGTACAAAATAAAAAAAACCAAACTAAATAGCACCAAAGCCTTAAAAATCATGGTTATTTTGAGCAGCGCATTGGGTTCGGCTTTTAAGTTGTTGTAGAAAATATCGATGTAGTTGCCAATGTAGCTCCAAATAGATTGCAAACGCGGGTCGGTTGCCGAACTTGCAAAAATTTCATTCTTTTCAAAAAAATTATTAACTGTTTCCGAAAATACATTATCGAAAATAATTCGGAAAATAGTTTCGAGCACTCCCGTAAAAAAGTTATCGAAAGTAACGGACATAATAAAAGCCGCCTTTGTTACCAGAATCAACAATAAGTACAATTCCAGAGCAAACATAAGCAATTTTCTTAAAAAAACGGCAGCCGGATTGCCAAACAATTGTTGCGAAAAACTTTGGAGCGACATCGAATTTAGTTATAGTTTTTTATATTTTTTGAGTTTGAATAAAACAATATTCATACAATGTTTTAGAGTTTTTCAATTTGCTCTATGGTTAAACCTGTATTTTTTGCAATTATATTATTTAGTATTCAGTCTGCTTTAAATCCTTAAAAGGTTGTCTCAAAATCGTTTTCATTTTAGAAGGTTCTACTTTTCTGAAATCGCTCAAATATATTTCGTGGTGTTTTCCAGTAAGTACACCGCCAGAGTCTTCTATCAGTTTGTGCAATTTCATTATATTTTCGTGCTCTTCCGAAAACGAACCAACGTGCAGCATTTGCGCCGCTTTGCCTTCGGTAAAATATTCCAAACGCAAATTGTCGAGAATGGAAAGCTTGCTTTTCTTTTTTACTACGGCGCGAGCCTCGTCAATCAATTGATTTGTAATTTGTTCGGGCTGCATTATCATCAAAGTCCATTTCCAACGTTCTTTGTTGCCAGTAATAAAATCGTTCATATCGTCAGCCCACCAAAGCCCTTCGAGCGGCATAACCGTATAATCGAAGTTTAGGCTTTCTTTTGCCATAAATTTAGCCTTGTACGATACCGAAAACAAAGCCTCTATAGCTTCAGAAAAATCTTTACTTTGGGCAATTCCCATACCATCAATCATAAGAAATTGCATTCCAACTACTTCCGTCAATTGTGCAATTGGCTTAGGATTATAAAACTGTTTGAATTTTTTCTTAAAATCAATTTTTTGTATTGGCATAATCAAAATAGCTTTTAA
>JAIFNL010000196.1:3352-14936 GCA_020047755.1 Bacteroidota bacterium | reverse complement strand
TGCGGTCGCCAAACATTTGGGTAATGTTCTTAATATAAGGAGTTTCGCCGCAACCTGAACATGCACCAGAGAACTCAAACAATGGTTGAGAAAACTGTAAGTTTTTCAAGTTTTGTTCTTTTGGAAGAACTGTATCTTTGTAACCTACTTTTTGAGAGAAGAAATCCCATCTTTCGTTTTCGACCATTTGCTCAGCCAAAGGCTTCATTACAAGCGATTTTTCTTTCGTTGGGCAAGCTACCACGCAAACGTTGCAACCTGTACAATCTAAAACACTTACTTGTATTTTGAATTGGAAAGCAGAAGTTTTACCAACTCCTTTTTTAGTTACAGTTCCGGCAGGTGCATCTTTTAACTCTTCTTCGGTAGCCAAGAATGGACGAATTACTCCGTGAGGGCAAACGTAAGCACATTGGTTACATTGAATACAAGTTTCAGATTGCCATTCAGGAACAGTTACTGCAATACCGCGTTTTTCGTAAGCAGCAGTACCGTGAGGCATAGTACCATCGGCATAATTAACAAAAGCACTTACCGGAAGGTCATCACCTTTAAGTGCATTTACAGGATTTGCTATGTTTTTAACAAAATCAGGTAAATGAGACTCGTCAACGGAAGCTATGTTTTTCAATTCGATAGATGCCCATTCCGAAGGAATTTCTACTTTTGTAACTGCACCGCCTTTATCAACGGCTTCGTAGTTCATATTTAGAACCGCTTCACCTTTCAAACCAAAGCTTTTTACAATAAATTTCTTCATTTGATCAACAGCCAAATCGTAAGGAATTACGTTGGCTATTTTGAAGAAAGCCGATTGCATAATGGTATTTGTGCGAGTTCCTAAACCTATTTCTTCGGCTATTTGAGTAGCATCAATAATATAGAAACTGATATTTTTTTCAGCTAATATTTTCTTGAAATTATCGGGTAATTTCGATTTTGTTTTTTCAGCGTCCCAAGGGCTATTCAATAAGAAAGTTCCATTTGGTTTGATGCCTTTCAACATATCATACTTAGTTAAGTAAGCAGGCACGTGGCAAGCAACAAAGTCAGGAGTAGTTACTAAATAAGTTGAGCGAATTGGGCTATCGCCAAAACGTAAGTGTGAAATGGTAATACCACCCGATTTTTTTGAATCGTATGCAAAATATGCTTGTGCGTATTTGTCGGTATTATCACCTATAATTTTGATTGAGTTTTTGTTAGCACCTACTGTACCATCAGAACCTAAACCATAGAATTTACCTTCAAAAGTACCTTCAGCACCTAAGCTAAATTCTTCGCCTACAAGTAATGAGTGGAAAGTAACATCGTCAACGATTCCTACTGTGAAGTAGTTTTTTGGCTCAGCTTGCGCTAAGTTTTCGTAAACGGCTACAATTTGAGCAGGAGTAGTATCTTTTGAGCTAAGACCGAAACGTCCGCCAACAATGATTGGGCGCATTTCGCAATCGTAGAACATTTCACGAACATCTTGATACAAAGGCTCTCCGTTTGTTCCAATTTCTTTAGAGCGGTCAAGCACAGAGATACGTTTTACGCTCTTTGGCAATACGTCGAAGAAATATTTTTTAGAGAAAGGACGATACAAATGTACGCTGATTAAACCTACTTTTTCGCCTTTTGCCAATTTCATGTCAATGGTTTCTTTGATAACTTCAGTTACCGAACCCATTGCTACAATGATATTTTCTGCATCTGGAGCACCGTAGTATGTAAATGGTTTGTATTCACGTCCGGTAATTTTAGAAATTTCTTTCATATATTCAGCAACTGCATCAGGTACAGCAGTGAAATAATTATTAGAAGCTTCTTTTGCTTGGAAGAAAATATCAGGGTTTTGAGCCGAACCTCTTGTTACTGGGTGTTCAGGATTGATTGCTCTAAGTCTGAAAGCGGTAAGTTGGTCTTGGTCTATCAAATTGTAAAGCGCATCTTGGTCGATAGCTTCTACTTTTTGGATTTCGTGGGAAGAACGGAAACCATCGAAGAAGTGCAAGAATGGAACTCTGGTTTTGATAGCTGCTAAGTGAGCAACACCAGCTAAATCCATGATTTCTTGAACGCTACCTGTGGCAAGCATTGCAAAACCTGTCATACGAGCAGAGTAAACATCGGAGTGATCGCCAAAAATTGAAAGTGCGTGTCCGGCAATACTTCTTGCGCTAACGTGGAAAACTGCAGGAAGTAATTCACCAGCAATTTTGAACATATTGGGTATCATCAAAAGTAAACCTTGCGAAGCTGTATAGGTTGAAGTAAGAGCACCTGCTTGTAATGAGCCGTGCAAAGCTCCGGCTGCACCGCCTTCTGACTGCATTTCAACTACGTGCACTGTATCACCAAACATGTTTTTTCTGCCACCTGCCGACCATTCGTCAACGTTTTCAGCCATGTTTGATGAAGGTGTGATAGGATAAATAGCTGCTACTTCGCTAAACATGTAAGCCACATGCGAAGCTGCTAAGTTACCATCACAGGTCATAAACTTTTTTTCTTTAGCCATTTTGCTTTAAATTTATATGTTTAAAAGCATTATTCTATTTGTTTTACACTCTATTTTAATTTCTTTTTAAGAAATATAAACGTTATTGTAAATAGAAAACACTAGTTATTTTATTGTATATCAAAGAGTAATCTATTTTTACTCCCTTTTTAAAACACTACAAAAATACATCTTTTTTCTTTATAATAATTCTAAATTAACGAATTAATCATTTTTTAACATTATTAAATAATTCAGAACCACTTAACATAGTAATATTATTGTTAATCAAATCAATAGTACAAATTAATACTAAGACTTACTACAAAGTTTTACAAAGCAAAATATTAATATTCAATATTTTGTGATACTTTGTGCTCAATAAAATCGGGTACTATTTACATAACCAAAATGAAAAAGTGTATTATTTGCACATTTTATTTTGAATGCTTTAGAAAATTTACCAATTTTGCAGCCTTACAAGACTTATAAAAAACAACTAGTTTGAGGTGGAATTTTAATTTAAAAAACCTCATTTGTTCTCGAAAGTTCTAATGTTTTTGAAGCTTTCTTCCGTTTTTATATAGAATTTTAGAAATAAACTTTTTAAGATAATTTATTATTAATGAAAATAGTAGGTAAGTTATTGCTCAAATTGATGGGTTGGAAAATAGTGGGCGATTTTCCAAAAGAAATAAAAAAATCAATTACCGTTTTTGCGCCACACACAAGCACGTGGGATGCAATTATCGGAAAAATATATTTAGTAGCTATCGGTTTGAAATACAATGTAATGGTGAAGCAAGAATTGTTCAATTTCCCATTGGGAATAATCATGCGATTAGTTAGAGCCATACCCATAGACCGAAGCAAAGGAAGTAACGTTACTTTTCAGGTAGCCAACATTATAGAAAGCAAAGAGGAAGTTCATATTCTTTTGTTTCCCGAAGGCACACGTGCAAAAGTCGATAACTGGAAAAAAGGATTTTATTTGATGGCAAAACGGGCTGAAGTGCCTATTGTAGTGGGGTATTTGGATTACAAGAAAAAAGAAATTGGTATGAAAGGAGTTATTCACGACCTGAGCAACATCAAAGTAGTAATGTCGAAATTAAATGAATATTACCAAGGTATTGAAGCAAAACACCCAGAGCGTTTTGTTTTAGAACAAATTTAACCGGAATTTCAAAAGAAAGTTTTCGGGTTTAAATTTCAAGCAAAATACGAACAGCAAAAAATGTTGTTCGTATTTTTTTTGAATGACGGTTTGACCTAAATACCGGACTTCTTTTTGCTATTGTATGCCTCTAGCCTTAGTGCCTAAATAACCTCCGTGATGCAACTTGGCATACGATTCTTTCGAGAAATTGATTTTGTGCATCAATTGAACTACCAAAATGTCGCCAATTACGGTCATTACAGTAGTGGAAGTGGTGGGTGCCATGCCCAAAGGACACACCTCGGCAGGATTTCCGGTGCTAATGGTTACATCAGCAAGTTCGCCTAACTCGCTTACGGGGTTTCCGGTAATAACTATCACAGGTAGATTTGAATACAAATTGCGTGCAAGGTAGAAAAACTCTACAATTTCGCGTGTTTTGCCTGAGTTGGAAATCAGCAGCAATACGTCATTTTTTTGAATCAAACCTAAGTCGCCATGCTGAGCATCGCTTGGGTGAATAAAAACAGCGGGAGTACCAGTAGAACTTAGAGTTGTAGCTATATTTATAGCTATTTGCCCAGCTTTGCCCATGCCGCTAGCTATCAATTTTCCGTTGTTTTCGTGCACCGATTTGTAAATCAAATCGATAACTGCCTCAAAATTATTCGTTTTTGGTATATTTAAAATTGCATCTGCTTCTTTTTGAAGCAATTGATTTATTTCTTGTTTCATAAAGTTAATGATTGTTTGTACGAAATAGATTTTTTGTTAAAACACAGCTATTGATTTTATATTTTAAGGTATATTAAAATACCTTTTTTTTATCTTAATTTTTGAAAGTACACATTAAATTGAAATATAATTTTATTTCAGCAGGCAAAAGTAATTTATTTTTGAACAAACAGAACGTGTTGGAACGTTAAATAATTAAAATATGCTGAATATCAGATGTTTTTTATACAAAGAAGTTTTGGGAAAATAAATTTAATGCATTATTATTTTTAAAAAAGGCTTCAAAATCAAATTACTTCATATTGTATTGGTTCTTAACAGAGTTTAGATAATTTAAAACAAAAGGTTTTTGAGTTTTATTGTTCAATGCTTCTTTCAGCGTTTTGCAATACTCATTTATAAACAACAACTCACTGTTTAGTAAATAAAACGTAAGGATTTTAGCTTCAGTTAGTTTCGATTTTGAATAATTGGGTTGCAATATTTTAAAATTCTCATCCCAATGGTATTCCACAAAAGTAGAATCATTTACAATGAGATGTCTTTCGCCATTTTCATTGGCAAGCTCTTGTGAATAAGTCATTTTGAGTATTAATGGATTTGTATTTTCAACAATAGACTCAAAATAAAACGAGCGCGTATGCCATGGATATTGGAGATTTCCATTTTCAAGTACATTCAAAATAGGAATTAATTGATTTTCAATGTATTTGTAAAAATAAAAGTTGAACCACCAAACTCCAGAGCCACTTTCAAAATTTTCTTTATAATAAATAATCGTTTTGCCATCCGAATCTTTATAATGCTCTATTTCAAGCCCATACCTATGGTAAATTGTATGCTTTGCCACTAAGTAATTTGAATTAAAAAAGAAAACTTCACTTTCCCATTGCATTTCGGGCGAGCCAACATAAATGGCAAATTCTTTAAAATCAGACTCTTTGCTGTCGAACGAAACAAAATTGATAGGTACAGTTCCTTTGCTAAGAAACGAACTGTCTATCATTAAATCTCCCAAAATCAACTTTGCTGTATTAATGCCAATTTCTTTTTGAGAAATTGCCTTTTTTATTCGTTCAAAATCCGAAACCGATAGTAGTTTTTCAACGGGCTTGCGACTCAAGAAGATAGAGTCAGGCAGTGAATTAACTTTTTGTATTATAGGCTTTTGTGGCAAATTTGATACACTATCGAAAAAAGAAAGTAATTGAGCTTCGGAATAATGAATCAATGTAGATTTACTATCAATAGGAATTTGTTTTGTTGTATTTTTACAAGCAAATAATACAATAAAACTAATATATAAAATAAGTTTTTTCATGTCTGATTGATAAAAATAATAAAACCTAAGTTTCTTTTTTACGTAAAATGATTAAACAAAAAAGATGTAATTTATACATCAAAAGTAATGGAAATTTTAAATTATTACACTCATTTTTTTTAGTTAAGAATATAAATACTAATTTTACAACTTCAAAAAACAGTTAAAATTAGAGGATTTTATGGCATCAAAGGGCTTCTAGAAAAGAATTTAATTTTTGAATGAGGCGGATAAAATTAAAAAAAAACGTAGTTTACTATTGTAAATGAAAATATCAAAATAAAACGTTTTCTCACAATTAAACAAAAACAATATTATGCGAAAAAATTTAATCATAGTATTACTTTTATTGCTAAGTAATTGGTGTTTTGGGCAATACAATCAAGAAAGCTTAAAAAAATCGGTAGTGAAAATTATGGTAAAATCAGAAGGCGAAGCCAGCTTCTATACTGGTTTTGTGTGGAAAAATACCAAGCAAATTATAACTACTTTGCACGCATTAAAGCCAAATGCCCAGATAACAGTTATTTACAACGAGCAATTTCCAAAACAAGCCCACGTGATGAAAGTGCACAAAGAATCGGATTTGGTGCTTCTCAAAGTTGATGCCGAACCACCACGCGACGTGGAAGTTTTTAACGAGTTTTCTAGCACACAATTGCAAACAGATGAAACTATTTTTTTGTACGGATTTACCAGTATGCAAAGTAGTTTAGCGGTAAAAAACAGTAAAATTATTACTGCTGATTCTCTAACTTTCAACGCACTCGTAAATCAATACACGCAAATAAATTTGGACAACGGTAATGCTATAAATGCTTCATTTCCTGTAATTAAGCACGATTATGTTTGGCTTCCGGGCATGTCGGGAACGCCTGTTATCAATGCAAGCGGTGAGTTGGTTGGTATTTTAGATGGTGGTTTTGAAATTGGTACCTTAAATTTAAGTTGGATAATACCTGCTAAATTTATTGACGAACTCGAAAAGAGCACAAATACTTCAAGTCCCGAAAACACTAATAATTACAAAAATTATTACTCTGCCGAAGCTGAATTGCTTTTCGATGAGGAAGCTACCTACGAAAATGACTTAATCGAATCATCTGAAAAATTATTTAAAGAAACATATAATACGCTAGAAGTAAATAATTTTTTATTCCAAAAAACAAAAACACGTAGTTTGAATCAACTACTCAGCTCAACTTCTAATCTAAACTCAATCAACGAAATATCTGCACTCTTTCCAACCTTCAAATTTAATTTCGACAATATTTTGTTTGACATTTATCAAGACCAAAACAAAAACATTTGTTTTGTTTTGCCACACGGTAAACTATTGAAAAAGAGCGATGAGTCGGATTATTTCGATTTCACTGTCGATTTTGAATACAAGCAAACCCACGCATTAAATTATTCTTTTGGTTGGATAGAAGATTTAATGTCGGAGCTTACCGACGAAGATTTAGCAAACAATGCTATTGAATTGGCGAAATCGCAAGAGCAACAAATTGACACAACAAACAATTTATTAATGCTCGAATATATTGAAAGATACCAATTTCTCGAAAATATTTCATTTCACAAAAAAGAAGAAAATGACCAAATAGTGCGATTCGACAATCTATATTCATTTGAACAAGACAAAGAAAATTTACTTACTCGCCAAATGTATTTTCTAAAGAATAGCGACAATAAAACCTACCGCATTTATTATTACATGGCACTTTCGAGCAATGGTAATATTTTGAATGTGAGTGGAATGTCTGGATTAGAAGGCGATTTCTTTTTGAAATACAACAACCTCGATTGTGGAAAAAAACTAGATGATAATGGAAATCAAACCTGCAAAGAAGCCTCTGAATTGTTTTCTCTTTTGCTTTCTATTTATTTTACTAATTTTGCTATAAATCAATAATACAACAAAACTAATTCTTTTTATTTAATTATCAGTTTGTTAATGGTAAAGTTTTTAATTGTAAGACTAAGTTCAATAGGCGATATTGTACTAACTACGCCTGTGGTGCGTAACTTAAAACAGCAAGTGAAAGATGCTGAAATACACTATCTTACAAAGCCACAATACGTTTCTATTTTAGAAAACAACCCAAATATTACAAAAGTTCATAGTTACAAACCTGAAGATAGCGAGTTTTTAACAAAACTACGCGATGAGTTTTTTGATTATGTCATTGATTTGCACAAAAATATACGCACGCATTTTTTGAAAAACAAACTTGGTATTTTTGCTTTTTCGTTCGACAAATTGAATTGGGAAAAATGGATAATGGTCAATTTCAAAACAAACAAATTGCCTACTATTCATATAGTTGATAGATATATGCAAAGCTTGCATTTGTTTGATGTAACCAACGACCAAAAAGGACTCGATTATTTTATTCCTATTTCCGATGAGATTAATTTGCTTAGTCTGCCACATAACTTGCCTTACGGTTACATTGCAATAGCTATTGGTGCACAGCATTTTACCAAACGAATACCCAACGAAAAATTGGTTGAAATTTGCAATCAACTACAAACTCCCGTTATTTTGCTTGGTGGAGAGGAAGATATTGAAAATGCACAAATTATTGAAGCACAAGTTACTGCCATAAATGTGTATAATGCCTGTGGAGAATACAATTTAAACCAATCGGCGTCCATTGTGAGGCAGGCAAAAGTAGTTATTACTGGCGACACGGGTTTGATGCACATTGCTGCGGCTTTTAAAAAACGAATTGTTTCGGTATGGGGAAATACCATTCCCGAATTTGGAATGTATCCTTATTTGGCTGATAATAACTCTATTATAATAGAAGAAAAAGAATTAGCGTGTCGTCCGTGTTCTAAAATAGGTTTTAAGAAATGCCCCAAAAAGCATTTCAAATGTATGCAAAATATCAACTCAAAACGAATTGCCGAATTTTCCAACTTGCTGGCTATGAAAGCTTTTTAAACATTAACCCTTCAATGGTTTTAATGCCATTGAAGGGTTTGGTGTTTTCTTTCAAACACTACTTAATAAATTTTGTAATGTATTCGGCTATTTGCACTGCATTGGTGGCAGCTCCTTTGCGCAAATTGTCGGCTACTACCCACATATTAAGCGTTTTTTCGTTTGAATAATCGCGGCGTACTCTACCCACAAAAACTTCATTTTTGTTTTCGGAGTAGCGAGGCATTGGATATATTTTGTTGGCTATATCGTCTTGAAGAATAACTCCTTGCGAGTTTTTCAAAATAGTTTTCACGTCTTCTATTTCAAATTCGCGCTCAAACTCAACATTGAGCGATTCAGAGTGTCCGCCAACTACCGGAACACGCACAGCAGTAGCTGTAACACGAATAGAATTGTCGTTAAAAATCTTTTTGGTTTCATTTACCAACTTCATTTCTTCCTTAGTATAAGCATTTTCGGTAAAAACATCGCACTGTGGCAAGCAATTTTTGTCTATTAAATATGGATACACCATTTTGCCTTCTATTCCGGCTCTTTCGTTTTCAAATTGCTCTACGGCAGCTTTTCCAGTTCCTGTAATCGACTGATAGGTAGATACTACGATGCGATTTATTTTGTAGATTTTGTGCAATTGAGCCAAAGCCACTACCATTTGAATGGTGGAACAATTGGGGTTTGCAATTACATAATCCGATGGAGTTAGTTCTGCGGCATTAATTTCGGGTACAATTAGCTTTTTGTCGGGATTCATTCTCCAAGCCGATGAATTATCAACTACATAGCAACCTACTTGGGCAAATTTTTCAGCCCATTGCAAAGAAGTATCCCCGCCTGCCGAAAACAAGGCTATTTGAGGTTTTGCTGCAATAGCATCGGTCATACTTACTACTTTATAGTTCTTCCCTTTATACTCTATTTCTTTTCCTACCGATTTTTCCGAAGCCACAGGAATCAATTCGCTTACTGCGAAATTTCTCTCTTCCAATACTTTAAGCATTATGCGTCCTACCATTCCGGTTACGCCCACCACTGCAATTTTCATAAATTTGCGTTTTTATATTATAGAATTAAATTTTTGTAACTTGGCAAAGATAAAAATTAAACTAAACCAGAGTTACAAGGCTATGTTAAATGTTCTTTAATTTTACAAAACGATTGTCAATGTCGTGCAAGTTAAGACCATTTGTTGGGATTCAATATCAATACTTTGCATCGTCCAGAGATTGCATAAAAGCAACGTAGTTGCGGTATCTTTGTAGAAAATAAATTTGTTGTCCACCACCCGCTCACGTAGAGACGCGCCTCGGCGCGTCTCTACATAAGGCGGGTGCATCAATATTTTCTACAAAGATTTCGCACCTACGGTGCTGAAAGTATAAAACAAGAACAAATAACTGCAATTTTAGACACTCAGCTTGCCAGATTTTCTATTTTTAAAAGTACAAATATGTTGGTTATTTTGCCAACTGTCTATTTGCACACTGCGAAATTGTCAATATTTTTTTCACAAGCGTATTTTGTAAGTACAGAACATTCGATTTATACGCTACTTACCTATTTTTGGAAGTACAAGCATTGGATTTATACGCTACTTACCTATTTTTGCTGGGTGCAAACATTCGATTTGTAGGCTACTTACCTATTTTTACTGGGTGCAAACATTCGATTTGTAGGCTACTTTCGATTTTTTCAAGTATAAATATTCGATTTGTAGGCTACTTTCGATTTTTGCAAGTACAAAACAGTATAATACGACCCTACTTACCTATTTTTGGAAGTACAAGCATTTGATTTGTAGGCTACTTTCGATTTTTACAAGTACAAAACAGTACATTCGTATGCAATTTGCCATTTTTACAAGTACAAAGTATCAAGTTGGGGCGTACTTTGCTATTTTTGAAATGCAAAAATCGAAAATAGGGTCGTATAGTACTACTTTTGACTTCCAAAAATCGAAAATAGGGTCGTATTATATTGTTTTGTACTTTCAAAAACTGTAAGTAGCATCGCATAGTGTTATTTTTGACTTTCAAAAACCGTAAGTAGCATTGTATTGTATTACTTTTGACTTTCAAAAACTGTAAGTAGCATTGTATTGTATTACTTTTGAATTTACAAAAATGGATTTTATTATACACAAATATTATTTTGCACTCACAAAAGTAGGCTGGTGGCAAGGCAATGAACTATTTTGTACTTGTAAAAGTAGTTTGTGGCAATGTAAGTGAACTGTTTTGTACTTGCAAAGAGAGGTGGCAATGCAACTTTTTTATACAGGTAGCTCAAAAGCTACCTGTATGAATAAATTATCAATTATTCTTTTACTATTTTTGTAGTAAATACTTTGTTGTCTGTTTGAATGCTAATAAAATAAATTCCGCTTCTATAACCCGACAAATCTATCGTTTCGTGCTGTTGAATATTGTTTGTTGAAAAAATAAGTTTTCCGGTTATATCGGTAAGCGTTACCTTTTGAATGTTATTGTTTGAGGCTCTCAAATAAACCTTGTCGTGTGTAGGATTTGGATAAACAAGAACATCATTTTCAAATACATCGGAATCTAAAGTTGTAGTTGTATTAGTAAACAACTCAAATCGATTGTTTGTTTCACCAGCCTTAAACTCAAAGGTATAATCGCTTTGGTTTAAATCAATTTGTTTGTTTTCCAATAAATCGACCAAAACAATTGGAATTGTTGTATTTGTTTCCTTCAAACGAATGGTATGCGTTCCCGAAACAGTGGATTGATAGCCCAGTTTTATTTTATTCCCTTTGTGTTCTAAAGGCAAAGCATTAAGAGCCAAGGCTATTTCGGGTTGCTCATTTATCGAATAAATCATAGGAATGGTATTTCCCGCAAAACGTTTGTAAGCATCGTACTTGGTATCAAACTCAAGGCTTGCATCATCAAAGTACCCAATCATTAG
>JAIFNL010000196.1:0-3337 GCA_020047755.1 Bacteroidota bacterium | reverse complement strand
CGTGCCGATTTATTAAACGTGAAACTTTCATTTACATCTGAAGTTGATGATAAGTGAACCCAAAAGGCTTGCATAGGAGCAATGTATGGGCTTGTTTCGCTTGTTCCCCACGATTGAAGGCTACCATAATATTTATAATTTCCGGTTTGTGAATTGTAAAAATAAACCGTAGCTTCGCAATGAGCTGATTTGCTTAGAAGTGTCCAATCTATTGCAGAGGCGAACGGGTTGCTTAATAAATTCCAACCGTCGTAATTACTTCCAACACCATTGGCATTGTCGTTGTTGGTATAACTAACATTTACCAATTTATTTTCATTGTTCAAATCGGTTACCACCGATGAGTAATGAATAACTGGGTTTGTGGTACTATAATAAAAATAACCTGTTCCTGTATTCATCGGCACGCCATTTCCCCAACCGGCAGTGGGTTGAGCCTTTTGCCAATAACCCGTTTGTGCGCTCCAATTGGTACTATTTGTATTGGCAGGGTCGGTTGTAAAATCGAAAGGCTCTGAAAAAGCTAACAAATTAGGGTTATACTCGTTGGTATGGTGATTTTCGGTAAACAATGCGGTTGATTGATTGTCTAAGGGTACACCTAATTGTTGCCACGATTGTCGAACTGTAAAAAAGCGGTCTATTTTAACGGTGCCGGTTCCCAAAACTGTTCCGTTTGTAATCAGCGAACCACTTGGGTTTTCGCTAATAGGCGAAAGAAGATTTAACGTTCCGCCTGTGCCTACATACAAAGCTCCATTTACTGTAACCATTCCAGGATTTGCACCATTTGAAGCTGCAATGTTGAGTGTTCCAAGTGAAAAAAGATTGCCGTTTATAGTTAGCAAGTTGTTTGCTGTTTGTGTAAAACTTGTATTTTGAGCAATTACCAGATTGTTTAACGTTAAGTTTCCGGCAACGGCAGGAATATTTGCAGCCGGATAAATACACAAATTGTCGGTAGCATCGGGTACGCCGTCAGACCAATTGCTTGAAGTAGCCCATACATTGTCGGTTACGCCTGTCCAAACATTGAAGGCATCGGAGTTTGCCCAAGTAGTTCCGTTTTGTAGTGCGCCATCGTTGTTGTTTACGGTTTCGTCGTTGGCTGTTGTTCCTGTGTTTTCGTCAAAATTGTAATATGCCATTAAATTGGCTTCTACATTTGGATTTTCGATGGTTCTATTCATGTACAAAATGATTTCGTCTTGCGTGCGGGCATCGTTCCAAATACGAACTTCGTCTATTTTTCCATCAAAATATTGCGAAACACCATTATTGTACTTACTTATTTGAACAGGCAAACTTCCTATTTGGCGTGAACCGCTAAATACGTCTTGGTCGGTAAGTATGCCATCTAAATACATTTTGCAAGTTGTACCTTCCATAGTAACAGCTACATGATGCCATTTGCCAATGGTAACATCGGCATCTGCGGCATTGTTTTTTCCGTCCATTAAAATTCCATAACCACTACCGTTTCCCATAAAGAAACTCAAATTACCCGTTGTTTGTTGAATTTGAAAATCAAATTCATGGTTTACGTTATTACTTGGGTCAACGGTTTGTTTTGAAATAATAGGTCTATAACCGCTACTGTAATCATCTATATTTATCCATGCTTCGAGGGTAAAATCGGCATCTAAGTTTATATCGGTTAAATTAACATAATCGTCAGTTCCATCAACGTTTAAGCACGAACCAGGAGGTAAAATGCTTTCGGTAACAAAAGAGCGTGTTTCGCCATAGCTTGTGCCTTTTGAATTGGTAGCAAACGAACGATAATAGTAAGTTGTAGCGGGCGACAATCCGTAAATAGTAGCTGTAAATATTTCTCCATTGGTATTAAATGTTCCTGTTTCGGAAACAGAGTTTAACCCACTTGAAAAACACGCATTGGTAGCATACTGAAAACCTCTTTGATTGCTATTGGTTTCGCCAAAAGAAATTATTTTTCCGGCAAGTTGGGCTGATGCAAACGATGCGTAATTTACTACATGGGTAGTAACAATTGGAGATTCTGCATTTCCAGGGTGTACCCAGTTTGAAGTTGCTCCTGTACGAGTAAAGTTGGTTAACGTACCTTTATTACAGTTTCCTGAATAATCAATTACTTCGGTGAAAGCGGTGTTGTCATTTCCGGCATTGCCTTGGTCGAAACGGTAATAGGCTTTCAAATTGGTCATGCTTCCTGTGTAATACGAATACATCGAAGCCTGAATTTCGGCTTGAGTGCGGGCTGAGTTCCAAATACGAACTTCATCTATGGTTCCATCATTGTATTTTGTAGAACTCAAATTAGGGCTTGTTCCTAAAATTAAAGGCGTTTCAGTTGTAGCAAGTGTTCTGGCTACATTTGTTATTGGCGTTTCGTTTCCATCAACATATACATTCACAGAAGTTCCATTGTAGGAAACAGCTATATGATGCCAATTATTATCTAAATTGTAACCGGTATAAAAATCAGTGCTATTGGCATAAAAATAAAGATTGGTATTATTCATAATATAAAAGCCAAAACCTTGATTGATAGCATGAGTTCCCCAATTTGCAATATGCGAATAAGTAGAACTTATGGCACCCTTTTTATACCAAAATTCTAATGTTCTTGGCTGTACTCCCGAAATAGAAATATTTCCGGTGCTTACATAATCATTGCTACCATCAAAACTGAGCGCGTTGCCAAGCGGAATAAATGTTACAAACGATTGTGTTTCGCCATACGTTGTGCCTTTGCTGTTGGTTGCATAAGCTCTATAATAATACAATGTATTTGGGGTTAAGCCGTTAACGTTTGCAGTATAAGTGCCTGTTGTACTTGCAGTATTATCAATTGTAGTTGGTGAAGCCATACAACTGCTTGTAGAATACTGAAAACCACGGGCTGTTAAAGTCGTTTCACCTAACGAAAATACATTTCCACTTAAAGCAGCCGAAGTTAATGTAACCGAATTTGCTGCATTTGTTGTTAAAATAGGGGCTTCGGTATTTCCTGGGTCTATCCAGTTTGAAGTTGCACCTGTACGAGCAAAGTTTGTTAGTGTACCTTTGTTGCAATTTCCAGAATAATCAATTACTTCGTTGGGCAAAGCGGTGTTTGTAGTTCCGGCATTGCCTTGGTCGAGTCGGAAATAGCTTTTTAAGCCGCTTTCATTTCCAACTAGGTACGAATACATATTGTTTTGAATCTCGGACTGCGAACGAATAGTATTCCAAATTCTTATTTCGTCTATTTGAGCTTTGGCATATCCTGCGCCTCCACCAGACCATGCACCAATGCTAAGCATTTGAGTTGCATCATTGGCAATACTACTAGCTAATGTAGAAGTAGCATCAA
>JAIFNL010000281.1 GCA_020047755.1 Bacteroidota bacterium | reverse complement strand
TACTATTGCTAAAATAAGCAAACTTGTTTTTACTGTTATTACATTTTTCATAAAATAAAATTGTTTAGATGCAAACAGCCCTTTTGCAGTTAAAAAAAGAACGTAAAAAAAGCGTGGGCTGAAACTTGTCTAACTTGAGGCATCACCAAACGCCCGAAATAATAACAAGCACAACCCACACTATACTAGTATAGCACGAACACACTACACCTATTATAATAAGTATAGTATTATTGCAACTTGTTTTCTATTATTTCTAAAAACTGGTGATTTTCAAGTTAAGAAAACAAAGTTTACGCTATTTTATTTTTGAAATGGTTTTATTCGATATGTTGAATTGTTAAATTGTTGAATTGTTAAATTGTTAAATTTTTGTTGCAAATGTATGAATTATTTTTGAATGTTGGATAGGTTTTTGGTTTTTTTTTATCGCAGAGTTTTTTTTGATAAGGGAATAAGGTTTTTTATATCGGTGGGGATTGGCTTGGTTACTAAGGTTTTTTTTTAATGGTTAATGATTAACGGTTAATGATTAATGCTGGCTGATTGATACGATGACTTTGGAGTCATCGTATCAATATAGCTAACAGCAAGCCCGTCAAGGGTTTTAAACCCTTGACGGGCTAAGCCTTAGTTAACCAAAGCCTCTCTTACCTTGGTTTCAAATTCATTGTATTTGAAATCTAAAATACTCCTCCTTTTTTCGACCAAAAAAATTAAAAATTCATAAAAACAATTTAGGTTTGCATAATTTTTCTATCTTTGCCCAAATGAAAGCCGAATCGTAGAATTTGGCAAAATACTCGAAAACAAACAATTAATACGTTGTGATAGACCAAAGTACCGTTCAAAAAATAATTGATTCAGCCCAAATTTTGGAAATAGTGCAAGATTTCGTTTCTTTGAAAAAAAGAGGCGTAAATTATCTTGGCAACTGTCCATTTCACAACGAAAAAACACCTTCCTTTACCGTTTCGCCTGCCAAAGGAATTTACAAATGCTTTGGCTGCGGAAAAGCCGGAAACTCCATTAGCTTTATAATGGAACACGAACAATTGACTTATCCTGAAGCTCTTAAATATGTTGCAAAAAAATACAACATTCCGGTTGTAGAAAAAGAAGAAACCAACGAAGACATTCAAGAAAAAGAAAACCGCGAAAGCTTGATGATTGTTTCGGGCTTTGCTCAAAAATATTTTACTTCCATTTTATTTGATGATACTGAAGGCATTACTATCGGGCAGTCGTATTTCAAAGAGAGAGGTTTTAGCCAGCAAACCATCAAAGCCTTTGAGCTTGGTTATTGCCCCGACAAGCGCGACGCTTTTACAGCTCACGCACTAAAAAACGGCTATAAACTCGACTTTTTGACACAAACCGGTTTAACCGTAGCCAACGAAAGTTATAAATTTGACCGTTTTGCTGGTCGTGTAATGTTTCCGGTGCACAATATTGCAGGGCGTGTAATTGCCTTTGGAGGTAGAACGCTCAAAAACGACAAGAAAATAGCAAAATACTTAAATTCGCCAGAGTCTGAAATTTACCACAAGAGTAATATCCTTTACGGAATTTTTCAGGCAAAGCGTGCCATCACTAAGCTCGACAAATGCTTTATGGTGGAAGGCTATACCGACGTTATTTCTATGCACCAAGCAGGAATTGAAAACGTGGTAGCTTCATCGGGTACATCGCTCACTGTTAATCAAATACGATTGGTGAAGCGTTTTACCAACAACCTCACTATTTTGTACGACGGCGATGCTGCCGGAATTAAAGCCTCGCTGCGTGGAATAGATTTGGTGCTCGAAGAAGGCTTGAATGTAAAGGTTTTGCTCTTGCCCGAAGGCGAAGACCCCGATTCATTTTCTAAACAAATGAACTCGGCGGAGTTTAACAACTACATTGCTGACAACGAAACCGATTTTATTACTTTCAAAACCAAACTTCTTTTTAGCGAAGCACAAAAAGACCCGCTAAAAAAAGCAACACTCATTAGCGACATTGTACGAAGTATTTCGGTAATTCCCGATTCTATTATTCGTAGTGTGTATGTGAAGGAATGTAGCCAAATACTCGATGCAAATGAGGAGGTTTTGTATTCTGAAATTTCAAAAATCTTAGGCAAAAAGTTCGACGACAATAGGAAAAAAGAATTTTATGCCAATTCAAACACTTCTACACAAAGCACTTCATATCAACAAACTAGCACTCCGCAAGTCAATAAGCAAAACAATATTTGCGAAGAACTAGAAAAGGAAATTACAAGTTTGTTGCTCACTTATGGCAACGAAGTGCTTTTTACAGCACGCGACAATGATTTTACGGGTTTAGAACTTGAGGCACACGAGTTTGTAACGGTTGCAATTTACATTACCGATTCTATTTTTGGCGAAATAGACGACTTGGAATTTGCCAATTTATTGTATCGCAAGTTATTGAATATGTGTTTTTTGTTTCTCGATGAGGGAAAACAAATAGATTTGCAAGAATTAACACACCATGAAGATGGCGAAATTTCGCACTTTGCGGCTGAGCTGTTAGGAGGCGGTTATACTTTGAGTAAACTCTGGGAACGTGGCGATTACGTGCGCAACACAACCGAAATCACACTCAAAAAAGCAGTTCCAAAAAAAATAATGGAATACAAAGAAAAAAAAGTGGATTTACTGCTCAAAGAGGCAGAACAAAAACTTAAAACAACAAGCGAACCCGAAGAGCAGAAGCAAATAATGCAAACCTACTTAAATTTGAAACGCCTACAAATGCACTTAGCCAAAAGCCTTGGCGATAGAATTGTACTAAAATAGCAAGTTATAGTTGAACGAAAGCACCAAAGCTAAGGCATTTTGGGAATTTCTAAACAAAGCAAAAAATGCGTTTTCGTTCAAATACTAAATAAAATTCAATGTCGTTTGGTTAAGTATTTAATTCAAAGTCAGTAGTCTAAACCTGTCTGGTTTTCAAAACCTGACAGGTTTTTTTACTAAACGACATTGGGTTAAGATTCCTTTCAATTTATTCATGTTTGTTGGCAATCACTAAGGTAGATGGAATATCCGATAGCCATTCGTATTTTGCTTCCACAAGAGCCTTCCAGCTTTCCAAACTAATAAGCATAAGTTCTTGATTTTTAACAAAATCTAATTCCATATGCTCTATAGTGAGCACGTTTATTTGTGTAAGTGCAGCATTGCAAATGGAATTAATTAATTTATTCAATTCCTCTGTTTGCTCTTTAAGTGTAACAAAAGTAATTTTGGAATTGGAATTTACTACTATTTTTTGAATGAAATGAATTAAAAATACATCGCTCGAACAAACAATTGGAACGCATATTATGTCGGTGCTGCTCAAACCTTTATCTAACAAGATGCCTACTGGCGCATTGGTTTTGCTTACAATAAGGCGTGTTCGTTCTTCAAAAGGTGAATTTTCAAACAAACTATCTTTTCCTTTTACTTGCATAATTAATCTATCGGGGTTTATTATGCGAGTAGTAAAACCAAGTATTTTGCCCAATAAGCTTCCTTCAAAAATGGATTGTCCTATGCCAATGAGTAGTAAATCGTAGTTTCCTTTGTTGGCAACTTCGGCTATGTCGTTGTCAATATTGTCGGTAACTTTAAAAAAAGTAGTTATTTCCTGTTTCAACTTCTGCGATTCGTCAAGTATCGATTCAAAACATTCGTTTTCGTAATCGGTCAAGTTGTAATGGTGCATGTTGCTACTCGGAAATAAGTGCATAACAGTAATAGAAACAGAGCTTTTGGTCTTTTTAGTAAGCCAGCTAACCAATCGAATGAGCGACTTTCCGCTTTCTGGTTTTCCAAACGAGATGAGTATTTTAAATTTATTGTTTTTAGTAACCGTTTCGGCAATAGGTGTGTTGCTCGATTTGAAAGCCCAATTGATAAAATCTAAGGCTGGTCCGGTCATAAAGGTAGTGAACAATGCCATAATCACCATCATTGCAAAAATTTGGGGAGTTAATACGCCTAAGTCGTAGCCAATATTAAGCACTACAAGTTCTACCAAGCCTCGTGTATTCATCAAAGTGCCTATGGTAAGGCTGTCTTTCCAGCTGTTGCCAATAAATTTTGCAGCCAAGGCACTTCCGACAAATTTACCTGTAATAGCAACCGCAATGATAAGTGCAGTAACTTTCCAAAGGTAAATATCATTGAGCAAACCTATTTCGGTACGCAAACCTGTGTAAACAAAGAACAATGGTAAAAAAAGCACCAAAGCAATATCTTCTATTTTTTCGATAAAAATATTGCGAAATTTAGCATTGCTTGGCATAATAGCACCCGCCATGAAAGCACCAAAAAGAGCATGTATGCCAATAACTTCGGTTGCCCAAGCCGATAATATAAGGGTAAGAATGAAAATAGCAAAAATAGGTTTGCTCAAATTCTCGCGCGAGGAGTGCAATTCGCCTACGCGTTTCAAAAACGGACTTACTATTTTAATCATTACGCCCACATAAATGAGTGCGAGCAAAATAATATACAACGCACTTACAAACGAACCCGCTTTTACAATGGCAATAACCGCAGCCAGTAGCGACCATGCCGAAATATCATCAACCGCTGCCGAGGTAATAATTACTGTACCTAGTGGCGTTTTGTGCAAACCGCGCTCTTGAACTATGCGTGCCAATACCGGAAACGCCGTAATACTCATAGCTATCCCTATAAACAACCCAAACGACGAAAACTCAACTCCTTCAGGAGCAAATGATTCGTAAATAAAATATGCCAAACCCATACCCAAAGCAAAGGGTATAATAATGCTCGTATTACTAATAACAATGGCATCGCGTGCTTTGTCTTTCAAAAATGTTACATCTATTTCCATTCCTACTATAAACATGAACAAAATTAAACCTATCTGGCTCAAGAATTGTAAATTGCCTAACGACTGTACTGGAAATAAAACTGCCGAAAATTCAGGAAAATACATGCCTACAAGCGAAGGTCCTAAAATAATTCCGGCTATAATTTCACCTACCACAGTGGGTTGGTTTATTTTTACACATATCCAAGCAAATATGCGCACTACCAAAATGATAGTAACTATTTGCGCCAAAAGAATAGCCAAAGGGTGTCCTATATTGACCAAAATAGTATCAATAAATTCACTCCATTGCGATTTATCTGAGGAAGCCACTTTAATCATTCGCCCTGCTTCGAGCTTTGTTCCTTGCAAAACAATCCAATACATCAAAAAAGAAAAACCACCTATAACGGAGATGTAAAATAAGATATGTTTAAGTTTCTTCATCTTTCTTTTTTATTTATTTAGTAAAAAACTATTTTTTTTAAATGTTTTATTTACAAAAATGACTTTAATTGAAATTGTACAAACCTAGTTAATTTTGGCTTAACTACAAAATTCTTAGCAAAGAAAATACAAGAAAAAGTAAATAAAGACAAAACGGAAATAAAGAATATATTCTTTATCAAAAACAAACCATTTGGCATTATTTGTAGAGCACACTCTTTGTTTTTAAAAAGCTTTTGCCCTCAATTTTATAGATTTGAAAAATTGTATTTTTTAATTTGCATAAAAATTCTAATTTTGCAAAAAAAAAGTAGATTAAAAACATTACAAGCTACAAGTACTTTGTTAGTAAATAAGTTATCGTTTGCATTGTACAATTAAATGCCAGTGTCGCCCAAGTTAAGCCCGTCAAGGGTTTTAAACCCTTGACGGGCTGTTTTACAAATAACATTTGCTTGGGCAACATTGAATTAAGAACTAGTGTTTTTGAACTCAAAACAACTCTCATGGAGTAATTTTATAAATTATTATTTTTTTTACATAAACAAGTGGAGCATATTTATCCTGTAATAGAAAAAGTAGGTAGAAACCAAAAAGAACAATTTTTGAAACAACGTGCCAAAGTAATTTGGTTGACAGGACTTTCTGGTTCTGGAAAAAGTACAGTGGGGTTAGCATTAGAGCAAGAGCTATTTAATAGAGGATTTTTCTCGCAAATACTCGATGGCGACAACATTAGAGCTGGAATTAATAAAAATCTCAACTTTACACTCCAAGACCGTTTGGAAAATATCCGACGCATCAGCGAAGTGTGCAAATTGTACATCAATAGCGGCATAATAACCATTAGTTGCTTCATAAGCCCTACCTTCAACGACCGCGAAATGGCTCGAAATATTATAGGAGAAGACGATTTTATCGAAGTTTTTGTAAGTACTCCCATCGAAGTATGCGAAAAACGCGATATAAAAGGTTTATATGCAAAAGCTCGTAAAGGTGAAATCAAAAACTTTACAGGTATTGATGCTCCTTTTGAAATACCACGCAATCCTTTTGCTGTTCTCGATACTCAAAGCAAAACAATTGACGAAACGGTAAATGAATTGCTCGATAAAATTTTGCCACTTATTTCGTTAACATAAAAAATAAAAGATAAGAGCTAAAAGGTTAAAGATAAAAGACATATTTTTTATTTTTTTACTTCTCACTCTTACTACGTTATAAATACAAGAGATATGACTAAATACAATTTGAATCACTTAAAAGAACTCGAAGCCGAAGCCATTTATGTAATGCGCGAAGTAGCAGCACAGTTCGAACGCCCCGCATTATTGTTTTCGGGAGGGAAAGACTCCATAATTATGGTACATTTGGCAGCCAAAGCATTTTATCCAGCCAAAATACCTTTTACATTGGTGCACATCGATACAGGACATAATTTTGAAGAAACTCTTACTTTCAGAGACGAATTGGCTGAAAAATACGGTGCTAAATTAGTAGTAGGTTATGTGCAAGAATCCATCGACAAAGGCGATGCTGTAGAAGAAAAAGGAGTGGGAGCAAGCCGCAATGTATTGCAAACCGTTACTTTACTTTCTACCATCGAAAAATACAAATTCGATGCAGCTTTGGGTGGTGGAAGACGCGATGAAGAAAAAGCTCGTGCCAAAGAACGCTTCTTTTCGCACCGCGACGAGTTTGGACAATGGGATCCCAAAAACCAACGCCCCGAACTATGGAGCATTTACAACGGAAAGAAAAACATTGGCGAGCATTTCAGAGTATTTCCTATCAGCAACTGGACTGAAATGGACGTGTGGCAATACATATTGCAAGACAATATTCCAATTCCCGATTTATACTTCACACATCGCCGCAAAGTATTCAAGCGCGATGGCGTTTGGCTTGCGGCTGCTCCTTTTATGCAACTAAAAGACGGCGAAGAAATTATTGAAATGGACGTGCGCTGCCGCACCATTGGCGATATTACTTGCACCGGAGTTGTTGAATCGAGAGCTACAACCTTAGAAGATATTATTCGCGAGATAGCTGCAACACGCGTTACCGAGCGTGGTGGAAGAGCCGACGACAAACGTTCGGAAGCCGCCATGGAAGACCGCAAAAAAGAAGGATATTTTTAATTAATTAAGAATTAGGTATTAAGAATTAGGAATCATTTTTATGTCGCTAAAGTTAAGCCACTTCAAGGGTTTAGAACCCTTGACGGGCTGTTAATAATAACTTTAACGTTGGCTGCATTGAATCCTATTTCGTTCTTAATTCATAATTCTTAATTTTTAATTCATAAGATTATGAGTGATTTTTCAAGTAGAGCATATTTAGATATGCAATTATTGCGCTTCACAACCGCCGGAAGTGTCGATGACGGCAAAAGTACCTTAATCGGACGACTTTTGTACGACTCAAAAGCTATTTTTCAAGACCAGCTCGATGCCATAGAACAAGCCAGCATCAAACGTGGCTCAGATGTGGTGGATTTGGCATTGCTTACCGACGGGCTTAGAGCCGAACGTGAGCAAGGTATCACTATCGACGTGGCTTACAGATACTTTGCTACCCCCAAGCGTAAATTTATTATAGCCGACACGCCCGGGCACGTGCAATATACCCGCAACATGGTTACTGGCGCATCAACAGCCAATGTGGCTTTGATATTGGTAGATGCTAGGCATGGTGTTATTGAGCAAACTTATAGGCATACTTACATTGCTACTCTGTTGCAAATTCCACATTTAATTGTTTGTATCAACAAAATGGATTTGATGGAATATAGCCAAGAAGTATATGACAACATTCAAAAAGACTTTGAAGCTTTTGCTGCAAAACTAAACGTAAAAGACGTTCGATTTGTACCCATTAGCGCACTAAAAGGCGACAATGTAGTAAACAAATCCGAAAATATGGATTGGTTCAAAGGCTCAACATTGATGCACTTGCTCGAAAATATTCACATCGGTAGCGATTACAACCACAAAGACCCACGTTTTCCCGTTCAGTATGTTATCCGTCCGCAAACCGAAGAATTTCACGATTACAGAGGCTATGCCGGAAGAATAGCCGGAGGTATTTTCAAAAAAGGCGACGAAGTTAAAGTTTTGCCTTCTGGTTTTACTTCTACCATAAAAGCAATTGACGAGTACAAATCGGAAATTGACGAAGCGTATGCTCCTATGGCAGTAACCATCAGACTAAACGACGAAATAGACATTAGCCGTGGCGACATGATTGTAGCCGTTGATAACGAGCCGCAAACAAGCCAAGACATTGAAGTAATGATGTGCTGGATGAACGAACGCCCTATGAAACTAAAAGGCAAGTACGCTCTAAAACACACCACGCGCGATGTACGCTGCATGATTCAAGGGCTCGACTACAAAGTAGATGTAAACACACTAAACAAAGTAAAAGAGCAAGAAGAATTGAAAATGAATGAAATAGGTAGAGTAAAACTGCGCACTACCAAACCTTTGTTCTTCGATTCGTACAACAAAAACAGACAAACCGGAAGTTTGATTCTAATAGATGAAGGAACAAACGAAACGGTTGGTGTAGGAATGATTATTTGATAATTAAAGTTTAATAACAAAACTGTGTATTGATACGATGACTTTAAGTCATCGTATCAATTAGTCGAGAAATAGTTTAGTGGCTTTTCCAAAAGCTTAAAATAATGGCTAAAAAAACTATTTTTTTTACCTTTCCTAAAATTTAACGTTCATCAGACAGCTGTTCGCTGGTTTTACCAAACCTACGTTCTCTGTTTTGAAAATCAATAATTGCTTCGTAGAAGTCATCTTTCCGATAGTCGGGCCACAATTTGTTGGTAAAATAAAGTTCGCTGTAAGCAATTTGCCAAAGTAAAAAGTTCGATATTCGATACTCGCCACTGGTTCTGATAAGCAATTCTGGGTCTGGAATATCTTTGGTAGTGAGATAGTTAGAAAATAGTTGTTCGTTTATATCTTCGTGTGAGAGTTGTTTGTTTTCGATGGCAAGAGCAATTTTTTTCACTGCATTGGTAATTTCCCAGCGCGAGCTATAACTAAGAGCCAACACAAGCGTAAGCCCTGTATTCTTGGCTGTTTGGTTAATGGAATCTTGTAAGTTGTTTTGAACCGAAAGCGGCAAACTTTCTCTGTCGCCAATAGCCATAAGCCTTACATTGTTTTTGAGCAAGGTTTTGGTTTCGGAATGAATTGTTGAAACGAGTAATTGCATCAATGCGTCAATCTCTATTTTAGGTCTGTTCCAATTTTCGGTAGAAAAGGCATAGAGCGTAAGATATTGAACACCAATTTCTGCCGCAGCTTCGGTAACTTCGCGCACAGCTTTTACGCCGTTTTTGTGCCCAAAAATACGTTGATTTCCTTTTTGTTTAGCCCATCTGCCGTTGCCGTCCATGATAATGGCAACGTGTTTTGGCAATTTTTGAAGATTTACGTTTTCTTTCAATTCCATTTTATTGCACTGTTCAAATATATAATAGTCTTGTGAATATTCATAAACTTGTTTATTATCAAGTAAATGATTAAATATTTTGATTAAATATTAATCGTTAAACATTATCTGTATTTATATGATTTACCATAAGCACTACACGTCCCTGTTGGTTTGTAAAGTGTTATGGTAACAAATATTCCGGCATACGAATACCAGTCTTTATCGCTGAAGTATGTTTTTTGTTTTCCACCAAAAAGAGCTCCTTCGGGATAGGTATTTTGGTCTAAACCATCAATTAAATCGGTAAAAGTTTTCTTAAATTCCCACTGCGCTCCGGCACTAATATTTTTGCTTACTCTAACTCTAAAACCCATGCTAAAAGGTACATTGAGAAAGTAAGTACTCAAATTGTTGTCGGTAGCCAAAAAACCACCGCCCACGCCTGCTGAAATGTAAGGCGTGAAATTGTAACCATCGTCGTAAGGGCTGTAATCTAAAAAATAAAATTCAAACTGAGTATTAAAATCCACTACTGACGTGCTAAACGAGTGCATACGAGCATTTTGATACATATTATCGAAATCTAAATCAGACCCTTTTAATTGCAATTTTGTGATATTTGCTCTTACTGCATATCTATTGGCTAAGTTCAAGCGAAGAACACCGCCTATTGCGGGTGTTGTGTTGTAAAAAAAGTTGGTTTTATTTATGTCGCCTAAATAAAAAGCTCCGCCTACAAACGCTCCAATATCGAACGAATCTTGAGCTTTGATAGAAACAAACTGACTAAGTAAAATACCAAGAATTAAAAACTTTTTCATTTTATGGGGTATTAAATTGTGCGAAAATATATTTTAATGTACAATTATCAAAAATAATACCTAAAATAAATTGCGCCATGACTTGAGTTGTAATAATAAAATTAATCCATTTCTTCCAACACAATGAACTGAGCGTAAGGCTCTTTGCCTGCAAACACTATTGGCAATTTGATGATGTTTGTTTCTTTTATGTTGCAATCTATCAGCTCTTTGCAATATTTATTATTTTCTATTTGAAGCAAAGCCAAGTTGAGATGCTTGTTTACTCTGGTTGCAAATTCCGTTTCGCTTTCGGTGGCTTTTTGGGCTTGTATTTGTTTTAGTTCCATCACAATGCCTTTTTTAGACCTATCGTGCGGAATAAGCATAATATCGTACCTGCCGCTGCCACTTTCTCGGTTCGATTTGATTTGAAAATCGTCGCCAATCACTGCAAATAAGCCCAACATATAGGCTTGATACACCTTTTCGGGCAAATATTTATCTTGTTTTGAGCTTGCCGTATCGTAATAGCTAAACGTATCGCCTATAATTTGTTTAAAACCGTACTCAAATTCGGCTATGTCGCCCGTAGTTAGTGCAATAATTGTTGATTCGAGCAAAGATTTTCTAATTTGTATGTCAGCTTGAATCCATTCAATTATAGTATCTTGAAAAATGGTTTTTATTTCGTAATTGGGTATTTTGAGTTCGTAACTTTTACGCGAAATCTTTTTTACTCCTGTTAAATAACCGCTATAAACTAACAGCGACCAAATAAGGTCTTTGGGTGTATCCAAATCGGGAAATACAAAATTCTCTTCAATATCCTTGATAATTAATTCATTATTGATGAGTTTCAAAATATTCATGCGAGTTTCATCTGCATTTTTCTTGCGTATTTCTTTCTTTATCAATTGATTAGAACTTGTATTTGCCCAAAAAGTTTTAAATCCTTCTTCGGGGTGAATTACATAGTTTAAAATAGACCAAGGATTGTAAATGCCCTGAGTTTTGCCGAATTGATAACCGTTGTACCACTGTTTTATTTCGGCATAATCGGTTGTAACTTCAAAATC
>JAIFNL010000042.1 GCA_020047755.1 Bacteroidota bacterium | reverse complement strand
GCTTAGCGGATAAACAAATTCATTATTATTTCATAACAAAACGCATTGAATTATAATAATAAAATGTTACATTATTCAATTATTTTATTGTATTTTACTACAAAAAAATGAAAACTTAGGTTTAATGGACATTTTTAATGCTCAAAACACTCGAATATTCTGAATTACTAGGCTTTGCAAAAATTAAAAGTTATAAACAAAAAAAAAGTTTTACCAAATTTCATAAACTAAAATAAATTTGTATCTTTGGACAAAATATAAAACATTTCAATCTCTGATTTTTGGAATACATAAAATTATCTTAGCATAAACTAAATTTCTGGAAATTATTGGTTTTTACTTATAAATTAGCGAATTATGGAAAATAAAGAACTAGAAATAGAGCAAATAAATGAACAAAAAGCACCTACACATTATGTTGGTATTGGCGCATCGGCAGGTGGTTTGGAAGCATTGGAGGTTTATTTTGAGCATATTCCCAACAACACGGGAATGTCATTTATTGTAGTTCAACACCTTTCTCCTGATTATAAAAGCATGATGGTAGAATTGCTTTTGCGCCGCACACGCATGAAAGTTATTCAAATAGAAGATGGAATGCAAGCCGAGGCAAATTGCATTTATTTGATTCCTCCAAAGAAGAATTTGACCATTTTTCATTCAAAATTGATACTTACAGAGCAAATTCGTAACAGTACGCTCAATTTGCCCATCGATATTTTTTTCCGTTCGTTGGCTATTGACCAGCAAAAAAAAGCTGTTGGCGTTATTTTGTCGGGCACTGGAAGTGATGGAACTCTTGGTATTAAGGCAATTAAAGAGCAAGGAGGTCTTGTAATGGTGCAAGATTACAACAATGCCAAATTTGATGGAATGCCCAAAAGTGCAATTTCTACGGGTTTGGTTGATTATATTTTAGATGCAGATAAAATGGGCGATGCTCTGGTAAAATATGTGAGCCATCCGAGTGTTTTGAATGACGAACTTTTGGCTTTAACTTCTGAAGAAACTGATTTTATCAAAATATTGAGCCTTATTCGTACCAATTTGGGCGAAGATTTTTCGTATTACAAGCCCAAAACGATTATAAGACGAATCGAACGCCGGATAAGTGTAAATCAATTGCAAGATTCAGACGAATATATTAAATTATTACTCAATTCTAAAAACGAATGCGAAACACTTGCCAAGGAATTTTTGATAGGAGTTACACAATTTTTTAGGGACAAAGAGGCTTGGCAAATTATCGAAAAAGATGTTTTGCCCAAGATTTTGGACAAAAAAGAACAGCAAGCCAACATACGGTTTTGGAGTGCAGGCTGCTCAACGGGCGAAGAGGCTTACTCGATGGCTATTTTGTGCAGAGAATATATGGATAGTAAAAACCTAAATCTCGACTTGAAAATTTTCGCCACCGATTTGGATAAAGCTGCGGTTAAATTTGCAGGTTATGGTATTTATCCTGAGAGTATTGTAGCTGATGTACCGCAAGAATATTTGTACAAATATTTCATAAAAAAAGAAGGAAGTTATCAGGTAAATGAAATTATTAGGCAAATGGTTATTTTTGCCAATCACAATGTTACGAACGACCCTCCGTTTTCAAAAATTAGTTTGGTAACTTGTCGCAATTTACTTATCTATTTTAAAACCGAAATGCAGCAAAAAGTGCAGCATTTGTTTCAATATTCGCTATCGAAAGGAGGATTTTTGTTTCTTGGGAGCAGCGAGAGCTTGAACGGTTCGCTTGATGCTTTTGAAATTGTAAGCTCGAAATGGAAAATTTTCAAATACAAAGAAAATTATCTAACTCCGCCATTGGCAAATTTGATAAATCCTCAAAATCAGGCTCGTACAGTTGTTTCGAGTATTCCAAAAGTTCAAGAAAGCGTGGAACAAAAAGTGGCAACTTCGGACTTCTTTTTGTACGAAAAGGCATTAAACTTTTTTGCGCCAGCGGGAGTTATTGTTGATAAAAATAATAATATTATTCATTTTTTTAAAGATGTAAAACGTTTTTTTGAATTTCCAGAAGGTAAGGCAAGCTTTAATTTGCTCGAATTAGCTAATAATCAACTTTCTATTGTTTTGTCTAATTTGTTGCACAAAGCGCGAAAAGAAAAAAGCGAAGTAAACTTAAACAAATTCAAATTTAAAGAAGGAGAGAAAATTATTTTCTTAAATCTTTCGGCAAAAGTAATTTCGCTCAATCGCACCAAAAATGAATATGTAGTGCTTGCAATTACAGAAGAACAAAGACATTATAATACCGAAATTAATTCCGAAATAGTTTTTAATTACGATGAGCAAGCTGCCGAAAGAATTAGAGAGCTTGAACAAGAATTGCAATTTAGAGACGAAAACTTACAAACTACTGTGGAAGAGCTTGAAACTTCAAACGAAGAGCTGCAAGCAACCAATGAAGAGCTTGTTTCGTCGAACGAAGAATTGCAGAGCACCAACGAAGAATTGCAATCGGTAAACGAAGAACTTTATACTGTAAACTCGCAATATCAAAGCAAAATAAATGATTTGACCGAATTAAATAACGACATAAACAACTTGTTGGTGAATACACGAATAGGTACTTTATTTCTTGATAGTCAGTTATTTATACGTAAATTTACTTCCGAAATAACCAACACAATCAATGTGATGGAAATTGACATTGGGCGACCTTTTTCGCACATTACGTTCAATTGCAATTACATGAATTTGTACGAAGATGTAAACAGTGTTCTCAATACACTTATAATTAAGGAAATAGAAGTAAAGGCAAACAATGGTTCTTGGTATTTAATTAAAATTCAGCCCTATAGACATGCCGATAGGTCTATTCATGGAATTTTGATAACCCAAATAAATATCAATACGCTGAAGAAAACTCGGATTATTAATCTAAAACTGAGCCAAGCCATAGAGCAAAGTGCTAATTCAGTGATAATTACCGATACCGAGGGCAACATAGAATACGCAAACAAGAAATTTATCGACATTTCGGGCTATCCGATGGAAGAATGTATTGGCAGAAATTCGCGCTTTTTGAAATCGGGTAAACATACGTTTGATTTTTATCAAAAACTTTGGGATACAATTAGTAATAAAAAAACATGGAAAGGCGAAATTTTAAATAAAAGCAAATCTGGTTTTTTGTATTGGGAAAATTGTACCATTTCGGCGATTAAAAACTCACAAGGCGATATTATAAATTATTTGGGAATAAAAGAAGACATTTCGGATAAGAAACACATGGAAGAAATGTTGCTCATAAAACGTACAATTTTAGAAAGTAATCGGCAAATTAGTAATGTGGGTTCATGGGAGTTAGATGTAGTAAAAAATGAGCTAAAATGGTCGCCCGAAACGTATCGAATTTTTGGATTAGAACCGAATTCAATCGAACTTACCTTTGAAAAGTTCCTTGAATTTATTTATCCCGAAGATAAAGAAATGGTAGAAAGTTCTTATAGTAAAGCAATTAAAGAGCAAAAGCCTTATTTAATAACTCATAGAATTATAAGAGCTGATGGTGAGGTTCGAGTGGTGAAAGAAAATTCGATAGAGTTGCGCAATTCAGAAGGAGAAATAATTCGGTCGGTAGGTAGTGTTATAGATATTACCGAGTTATTTCATGCACAAGATTATCTTATTATGAAAGAAAAAGAGCTAGAAATAGCCAAATTGGAACTTGAAAGAGCTTTGGCAGAAAAAAGGGAAATTATTGAAGATAAGAATCTTTTGCTTAAACAATACAGCGAATCGAATAATCATTTAAAGAAAATATTAAATCTCTCTGACCAAGCTTTTGTTTTGTGCAAAGTAATGTATGACGAAAAAAACAAGGCATTTGATTATGAATACATCGATTTTAATATCGAATTTTTAAATTTAGTAGGATATACACGCGAAGAGCTAATTTCGAGAGTTTCGAGCGAAATTTTTCAACTAGAAAATAACAATTATTTTGAACAATTTGTAGATGTATCGCAAAATGACGGTTATTTTGAATTTGAAGTAGAACTTGGAGTAAAAAAAGAAGCTTTTATTGCAAAATGTTATTCGCCACGAAAAGATTTTTTTGCTCTTATTTTTAATTTAAAAATGTAGATGTTACAAATAACTAATTTTTGCATTGAAATACTGGAATATTTTTTTCGAAAGTTGTGTTCTGTTTCAAACACTAACGATTCTGTTTTTGCAAAAAAAGTTTAAATATCAGAAAAATGGACAATAAATACAGTGAATTTTTGAAGAAAAATCCGAAACCAAAAATTTCGGAGAAAATAGATATTTCAAAATTATCGGACGATGAAGTTGTGGAATTTATACAAATGCTTGAAGTTTATCAGATAGAATTGGAATTACAAAATGAAGAATTAAAAGCTGCTCAAAAAAATTTAGAAAAGGTTAGTAATAAGTATTTTGCTCTATTCGAATTTGCGCCTGTTGGGTATATTTATTTGGAAGCAGATTACCGAATAACTGATTCAAACTTTTCTTTTTCAAATATTTGTGAATTCGATAAGGCTGAAATTGTGCAAAAAAGTTTTACCGATTTTATTGCGCCTGAGTTTCAAGATACGTTTCATTTGGCTTATCAAAATCTTTTGCAAACAAATAATAAGCAATCGGTTGAAATTCAGATACTAACAAAAAACAATCTCAAAACATGGGTTGATATAGAAATGATTACTTACGACGAGGGCAAAAGTTGTTTCATTTCGATACACAACAAAAATGAGAAAAAAATAGCAGAACAGGCTTTAAGTGCACAACAAAAAGAACTCAAAGAGCTTAATAGCACCAAGGATAAATTATTTTCGATTATTGGACACGATTTGAAAAGCCCTATGGGACACATTATTAGCTTTGCTAATTTGTTGCAAACTAAATTTGACTTTTATGACGACACAAAGAAAAAGCATTTTATAGATATTATCAACCAGTCGGCAAATTCAACGCTTTTGCTGTTAGAAAATTTATTGGAATGGGCGCAATCGCAAACAAAAAGAAAGAAAATAACAGTCAAAGCATTAGAATTGAATGGCTTAGTTGAAACTGCTATTCGTTTGCTGTCGCATACTGCAGTTCAAAAAAATATAAAAATAGCCAATAAATTACACGGTTCTATTTTTGTTTTTGGCGATGAAGACATGCTCAAAACAGTAGTACGAAATTTAATTTCAAATGCATTAAAATACAGTAATACAAATAGTTACATTGAAATAGAAGCTTTGCAAAATGATAATATTTGTGTGGTAAGTGTCAAGGATTTTGGAAAAGGAATGGATACTGAAACACAGGGAAATTTATTTAAAACCGGACTAATACAATCGAAAGTAGGAACAAATGGCGAAAGAGGAACAGCCTTAGGATTATTGATTTGCAAAGATTTTGTGGAGCAAAACAATGGCGAAATTTGGTTTGAAAGTGAAGTTGATTTAGGAAGTACATTTTATTTTTCAATTCCTTTGGTTACAAAAGAGTTGCCAGAAGCAAAAGATACGCAAAATATAAAATATTAATTGTGGACGATGAAGAGGTTAATTTTCATCTACTTTCCGAATATTTTAGCACAAGTAAAGTAAAAACCAGTTATGCCTCTTCTGGATTTGAAGCTATCGATTTGTGCAAAAAAGAATATTTTGATATGATTTTTTTAGATATTTATATGCCACAAATGAATGGTTATCAGGTTTGTAAAGAAATTAGACTTACAAATAAAGAAACTCCAATTATTGGTATTTCGGGTAATCCTGCATTTACAAACCACAATTTTGCTGTAGAGGCAGGTTGCGATTTACTTTTAGAGAAACCAGTGGCTGAAGACGTTTTACTTTCGGTAGCAAAACAATATATACAAAATTTTTGATGGCGTAACAAATAAGCAAAGATTAATTAGCTTAGTCTAAAAAGCGGTCTGGCGACTATTTTTGCAAAATATAAGAAACCTAATCAGCTATTATATAGTTAGTTAAAAAAAACGGCTGACCGCTTTTTACTAATAACCTGGGTTTTTTAGACTGGACTTATTAATGTTTTTTTTTTGACATTCAGTTACAAGTTACGCTATCAACGAATTGATACGAGTGTTCGTTTTTGTTTTAAAACACTGAATTACAATTAGTTATAAATCGTAATTCTTTTTGTACCTAAAGTTTTTCCATCAATTGTTTTTGCCAATAAAATATAGATTCCCGAAGGTAAATAACTCAAATCGATAGATTTACTAAAATTAAGTGTGGCTATTTTAGAGCCTAAACTATTGAAAACAACTAAATTGTCGATTGCTGAATTACTTTCGATTGCCAGAATGCCGTTCGATGGATTTGGATAAATATTAAAAGCCCTATTTTCTTGCAACAAATTGTCGATAGAAAGAGAAGCGTCTGTTAGTTTTAACCAATTGATATTAAATCCATTAGAAGCTGAAAGCAATCGCAATTTGTGCGCTCCTTGTGTAAGATTTATTTTTGAGGAAAGCGTAGTCCACGTTTGCCAACCATTCGTATTGGGAATATCTAAAATTAGGGTTTGTACATTATCTATCAGTAGTTTTAATTGAGCCGTTTTGGTTGATGCAACTCTAAAATCGAGCTTGTATTCTGTGCTTTGCGCCACATTTATCTGATAATCAAGCCAATCTCCTGATTCGATGTAGCCAACATTGGCAAAGCCAGAAATATCGCTTGTTTTTTCAATCAAAATACCATACATTTTATTATAATTTTCGGCTTCGATAGTTCCGGGAATTTGAATAACTTGACTAGCCGAATGCGTAGGCATATTTTTGTACACCTCGCCCAAAACAGTGAGCTGCCCGTTGGAACCCAAAATGTCGATGTAGGGGTAAGTGCCTATGCCACTGCCTCTTCCGACAAACCAAGAGTAACGAAAAACGCTTTCTTCGGCTTCGAGCATATCCACTGCTCCTATCATAAAATTAATTTGGTCGTTCACGCTTTTAATATTGCCATTCGATTCCCAACCAGCAAACTCGGTAAGCCAAATGGGGCGATTGTATTTTTTGAATTCGCCTACAAACCAGCTCAATGCGCTCACTGTATTCATGTACGAATGCACTGCAATGTAATCGACTTTACACGTAGGGCAAGCGGCAAAAAAATCGTCGAGGTATTTGAAAGGGTCTGTGTAAGTAACTCCATTTTCGGTAACACAAGTACCGCAATAATTAACAGCCGGACCTACAATTTTGAGATTAAAATCAGAAGCTATTTTTTCTAATCTTCCCCAATTAGCAGCAACTACCGAGGGAGTCATATTTGCTTGTTCCTTAAAATTGGGTTCGTTGAATGCCAAAAGATATTTGGTATTTGGGTGAGCTGTCAAAAATTCGCGCAATTTAGTTTCGTTGTAGTTTCCGTTCCAAGTCATGGGTACAAATTCAAATCCATAGTTCTCATAAACAGCACTTAACGTACTTTCTGGAGCTTCAGACCAATTGTACCACCACGATATAGTCGGACTTAGTGCTTGCAAATCTTGTGGTGAATGATGTCCGTAAGCCAATCCTCTTTTTTGGCTTTGCCCTAAGAAAGTGGTGCAAAGCAAAAAAAATAGCAATACCACTTTTTTTAGTTTATTTTCCATGTTTAGTTTTTATTGAAGTAAATTTAAAATTATAACTTTTTTTATCTGTTGGAATATTTTTTTTAAAAAGCAAATTTAAACTAAAAAAAATACTTTTCTGATATTTTTATCTACATTACTACTACATCAATTTTACTATTTTACTCAATAAAACACAAATACAATACATAAAACTACATCATTTATACATCATATTGGTTTACTTGCTTTTTTTTTATAATTCCCTTTGAAAATAAAGTTTTTTTAAGAAAATTTCCAAAACTAAACGCTTAAATTTATTGTCAAAAATTGACCGATTCTACAATTATTGTTATATTTGTGAAATTGCGTAAACAAAGTATCGAAATGATATTGTATTGATTTTGAGCATAATACAATTTATGTTTCTATTTATAAAAAAACGAATATCTGTCTTAAACAAAGCGAAATTGTTAATTTAAAAAATTCTAACTTATGTTTAATAAACTTAAAAAAGCGTTGAGCTATCTATTTGCAGAGGAAGAAGACCTACCTTTAGAATCGCGTTTATTAATTTCATCGATACTTATTGGCTTCTTTATGAGCGTAGTAGGAACAATAACGAATTTAATATTTACAACCTCTTTCACTGCAGCTTTACTTCCTGTTTTATTAACCACCTTTAGCTTAATACTATATCATTTTGTTCGATTCAAAAAAATATTCAAATCGACAGCAATAATAACAGCAATAATTGGAATACTTGGAATTTCAACCATTTGGGTATTCAACGGAGGCATTAATGGCTCTAATATAATGCCAGCTTTTGTTATTTTAATACTTTCGTTAGTTATTGTGCCCAATAAAAACAAAAGCTTTGTTATTTTCTTTTTCATTGCAATAAACATACTAATTTTGCTTATTCAATTGTACAAACCTGAGGTAATAGTGCCTTTTCCAACTGAATTAGACCGCTGGATAGATAATTTGATAACTGTTATTTATTCATCGCTGATTACGTTTTTTATTATAAAATTTATACACAAAAATTACACACAAGAGCGAATAAAAGCTGAAGAAAGCGAGCGAAAAGTACAAGCTCTTTTTGACCAAGCCGCTGTAGGTGTTGCTACAATAGATAGTAATACCGGAAAATATATACGCGTAAATAAAAAATATAGCCAAATAGTTGGTTACAGCATTGATGAACTATATGCTACTGATTTTCAATCTATAACACACCCCGATGACATCAACGATAATTTCAAGAAGCTTGAATTATTAAAATCTGGCGAACTGAAAGAATTTGTATTAGAAAAAAGATTTTTGCACAAAGAAGGAGCTGTTATTTGGGCAGAATTGTCCGTTTCGCCTTTGTGGAAAGAAGGCAATATGCCCGATTTTTACATCGCTGTTATTTCGGATATTTCGCAGCGTAAGAAAGCAGAAATACTTGTAGAACAACAAAATAACGAACTCAAAAAACTCAATGCCGATAAAGATAGATTCATTTCTATTCTTGGACACGATTTGAGAAGCCCCTTTAATTCTATTTTTGGTTTTACCGAAATACTTGAAGAAAATTTAGAAAATTATAACTACGAAGAAACGAAAGAAAAGCTAGCAATAATCAAAAGCACATCGCAAAAAACACTGCAACTGCTCGATGAATTGTTAGATTGGGTAAAGTCGCAATCTGGGAAATTAAATTTTGAGCCAAAAGAATTGCATTTTGCCGAACTTTGCAATCACGAAATCGAAAACATAAAAGCAACGCTTGCTTCAAAAAATATAGCAATTAACTATCAGATAGAGAGTAACTTTACTTTGTGGGCAGACGAAAATATGCTCAAAACAATACTGCGAAATTTAATTTCAAATGCCATAAAATTTACTAATTGCAATGGTGCAATAAATATTTGTGCTCAAGAGCAAAACAATTGTACACTCGTTACAGTTTCCGATAATGGTGTAGGCATACACCCAAACGATATTGCAAAATTATGGGATATTAAAGTCAAATATACCACCGAAGGAACTGCTAGTGAGCAAGGAACTGGCTTTGGCTTAATACTTTGTAAAGAATTTATCGAAAAGCACAATGGTAAGATTTGGGTAGAAAGTGAATATGGAAAAGGCAGTAATTTTAAATTTACAATTCCTCTGAAAAAGTAATTCCCGTAAAAAAAATACAGATTTTCACACTTATTAAAATCTGCATTTCCCTGGATTCCAGTATCTTGAAAAAACTAATTGAACAAATTTTCTTGTTCTCTATGGCGCAATTTTATAGTAAGATTATATTTTCCTTCTAAATATTTTTTTAATCGTTCAGCACTATAAACCGAGCGATGTTGTCCGCCAGTGCAACCAAAATTAACCATTAAATTAGTAAACTTTCTTTTCATGTATTTTTGAATTGATTTATCTGCAATCGAAAAAATATCAGATAAATAGTCTTGCATTTCTGGCTCATTATCAAGAAATTCGATAACCGGCTTGTCCATTCCTGTGAGCCGCTTGTAGGCATCAAACTTACCCGGATTTGGCAACGAGCGACAGTCGAATACAAAGCCGCCACCATTTCCAGTTTCATCTATCGGAATGCCTTTTTTATACGAAAAACTATTGATATGAACTGTAAGTTTCTCTAAATCAGCACCAAGTTCTTTCAATTTCGCCGATTTTGTTACAGCTTTCAATGCTTTCATCAAAGTTGGCACTTCGATAGGCATTTTTGCATTTTCGAGCAACCACTCTAAGTTATTGATAGCAAATGGAATACTTTTCAAAAAATGCAATTTTCGCTCATAAAAACCTCTAAAACCATACGCTCCCATGGCTTGCATGATTCGGATAAATACAAAACCATGATAATATTGTTTAAATTTTTCGGCATTTAGAGGAATATATTTTGAGGTTTCTTCTATATAAAAATCTAAAAGCTCAATGCGAATAGGCTGAGGAATAGCTGCTTTTCCATCGTAAAGCAGCGAAGCCAAATCGTACTGCAAAGCCCCTTTGCGACCACCTTGGTAATCAATGAAATAAGGCTTTGAATCTTTTATCATAATGTTGCGCGATTGAAAATCGCGGTACAAAAAATATTCAGAGTCCGCTTCAAGTAAGTAGTCGGAAAGCTTATGATAATCATTTTCAAGCTCTTGCTCATCGAATAAAATATTGGCAAGTTTCAAAAAATAATACTTAAAATAGTGCAAGTCCCACATCATCGATTGCTTATCAAACGAATAGCGCGGGTACGATTTCGAATAGTCTAAGCCTTCAGAGCCATTGATTTGAAACTTAGGCATTTCCTTAATTACATTTTTATATATAGCCACTAACTCATCGCTGAAGTCGTCATCAATTCGTGCATGAGAAAGAAACGAAAAAAGTGTTTCGTCGCCTAAATCTTCTTGCAAATAAATATTTTGATCCAAATTTTCGGCATAAATTTCAGGCACATTCAAGTTTTTTGATTTAAAATGCTTCGAGAATTCAAGAAAAGCTATATTTTCTTTTCTATCTTCGTTGTAAGCTCCAATGGCTGTTTTTGTTTGCGACCAAATTCGGTAATACTCTCTGTTTGAGCCTGATTTTGGAAGCATTTCTATTTTAATAAGTTTTTCGCTTGTCCATTTTTTGAACAAATCCAATATGTCTTTTTCTTGTTGAGTAGTTATGTGCATCTTAAATTGTAAGTTATTGCCAATAAAAAAGTAAGTAATTTTCGTTTCGTTTTTATAAAAATAAATGCGCCTATTTAATACAAACATTCCGAAAGTTTCAAAAAAAACACTCGGAATGTTAATATTAAAAAATACTATCTAGTGTTTAGTCTTTAACGTCTTTTACTGGTCTAAAACCATAGTTGTAGTAGCCAATAATAGGATAACTAAAATCTCTGTAAGTTATTCTAAGTTTGTTTGTTATTTCAAAAAACGACCCACCTCGCAGTACTTTTGCACTTCCCGAAGCCGGTCCTTTGGGGTCAATTTTTGGGCTTCGGCTGTAATAATTCTTTTCGTGCCAATCTTCTACCCATTCCCATACATT
>JAIFNL010000309.1 GCA_020047755.1 Bacteroidota bacterium | reverse complement strand
ATGACAGGGGTGATTGATGTGGAAAAAATGGAGGTTGAATTATGAAACTAAGCGCAGAGGACATACAAAGCATAGCACAATCGGGCGAGGGCTACAATGCAGAGTTTAAAGTAAATGTTCCTTCAAAAGTAAAAGAACTTGCGGGCGAAGTTTGTGCCTTTGCCAATGCTGCCGGCGGTGTGCTGTTGCTTGGTATTGATGACAATAACCAAAGTTCCCTAGAAAGTTCCTTAGAAAGTTCCTTAGAAAGTTTCCCAAAGAATACTCAGGCGATATTAAATTTGATTTCGGAAAACGACAGGATAACAACTGACCAAATTGCCGAAATCCTTAATATTAGTCGGCGAGCTGTAACGAAGCAGCTAAGCAAGTTAAAAGAGCAGGGATACCTAAATCGAATTGGTTCAACAAAAGCAGGGAAATGGTTAATTGTATTCGCTGCCGACAGCAAATTAACCCCAACCATTAACAATTATCAATTATGAGCAACGAATATTCAGAAAATAATTTAGTAGAACAAGCCACACACGATGTTCTCGAAGAATTGGGTTGGCAAGTAAACACTGCTTGGACAAAAGAAAGTTTTGGCGAGGGAGGTTTATTGGGGAGAGAAGACAAATCGGAAGTTATTCTGAAACGTTATTTGCTGCAAGCCTTACAACAATTAAATCCAGACTTGCCAAATGTTGCCTATCAACACGCCATTGACCAAATAAGTCAAAAGGCAGCCGATAAAAAATTGGAGCAAATCAATAAGGAAAAATATGAGCTTTTGACCAAAGGCGTAGATGTAAGTTTTACCAACGAAAAAGGCGAACTTGAAAAGAAAAAACTAAAAGTCTTTGATTTTGACAATCCAACAGAAAACCATTTTCTGGCTGTTCGTCAGTTAGAAGTGGTTGGCGAGCTTTATAACCGCCGCCCCGATATTATAGGTTTTGTGAACGGTATTCCGTTGGTGTTTTTTGAACTAAAAGCCCACCATACCGATTTGAGAAATGCCTACACCGATAATTTAAACGATTACAAAGATACTATTCCGCACCTGTTCCATTCCAATGGTTTTATCATTCTAAGCAATGGCACTGATGCCAAAATAGGAACAATAACCAGTCCGTACAAATTCTTTAACGAATGGAAACGAATAGAAGAAGATGAAGAAGGGATTGTAAGCCTCGACACGATGCTTCGGGGCACTTGCGACAAGAGCCGATTGATGGATTTGATTGAAAATTTTATACTTTTTGATAATTCGGCAGGCAATTTAATAAAGATATTAGCCAAGAACCACCAGTTTATAGGTGTGAATAAAGTGCTGAATAAGGCAAAAAACATAGAAGAGCTAAAAGGCAAACTAGGCGTATTTTGGCACACACAAGGCAGCGGGAAATCGTATTCAATGGTTTTTATAGCACAAAAGATACATCGGAAATTTGGGGGTAGCTATACCTTTTTGTTGGTAACCGACCGCACCGAATTGGAACGCCAACTATACGATACATTTACGGGCGTTGGTGCAGTTACCGAAAAAAATGTGATTGCGGGAAGCAAAAAAGGGATAACCGGCAGAGATCATTTACGTGAATTATTAAAGGAAAATCATCGTTATGTATTTTCATTAATCCACAAATTTTCGATTGATAAAAAAACAGATAGCGAATATCCACTTATTACGGATAGATCAAATATAATAGTCATTTCGGACGAAGCTCATCGTACACAAGCCGGAACATTTGCTCGCAATATGCGTTTTAATGGGATTCCGAATGCTTCTTATCTTGGCTTTACAGGAACGCCTTTAATTAAAGAAGAATTGGAGCTCACAAAAAACATTTTTGGTGAATATGTTTCAATTTACGATTTTAAACGAGCTATTGAAGATGGTTCAACACTTCCTTTGCGATACCTGAACAGGGGCGAGAAATTAGGAATAGAAAATCCTGACTTAGATGAAAAAATGGCGGAACTGATAGAAAATGAAGATTTAGACGATGACCAACGCCGAAAATTGAAACGAGAATTTAAAAGAGATTATCCCATTCTCACTTCCAAAAAACGATTGAATGCGATTGCAAAAGATTTGGTTTGGCATTTTAACGAAAGAGGTTATCAGGGAAAAGCAATGTTTGTGGCTATTGATAAACCAACGGCTGTAAGAATGTATAATCTGATGATGAAGTATTGGCCTGGTTATATTGCCGAACTAAAAGAGAGAATAAAAAACGCCTCGGACGAATACGAAGCACAGAATTTAAAACAAAAATTAGCAAAAGTAGAAGAAACGGAAGTTTGCGTTGTAGTGAGCAGCGAACAAAACGAGGTGGACAAATTCCGCAAAATGAATTTGGAAATAGCACCGCACCGCCAAAAGATTGTAGAACGAGATTTAGAAAAAGAATTTAAAGACGAAGATAATCCATTCCGATTTGCCATTGTTTGTGCCATGTGGATTACCGGTTTTGATGTACCTTGTGTTTCGACTGTTTATGTGGACAAGCCGATAAAAGGTCATACCTTAATGCAAACGATTGCCCGCGCAAACCGAGTTTACGCCGACGAAAAAGAAAACGGTTTGATAGTAGATTATGGTAATGTTTACAAACAACTAGAAAAAGCCTATTCCGTTTATGGCGGAACAGAGAAAGGCGGTTCCGGTGGCGAAGGTAGCGGAGGCGAAAGCGGAAGCCCTGTTGAGAAATTAGTAAAACTGGCAGAGGAATTAAAAGAAAGTATTCGGGCAACAAAGGGTTATTTAAAAGAATTGGGGTTTAATATCACCGACTTAATGAATGCAAAGCCTATGCAGAAACTGGCAAAAATTAAGGAGGCAACAGATGTTGTAAGATTAAACGAAACTACCCGAACGAAGTTTGAAATGATGGCAAGAGATGTTTCCCGAAAATACAAAGCACTCTATCCCGAAGATGAAATAAAGCCGTTCGTTAAACAATTCAACGCCATTGAAGCCATTTATAGTGCATTGGATAAGAAAGTGAAAACGGCTGATATTACCGAAATGATGATGCAGTTGCAAGCAATTGTAAACGAGAGTGTTTTTATCAATGAAGTTTCAGAACCAGAACCGAATTATATTGATTTAAGTAGTTTAGATTTTGATGCACTTAAAACAGCATTTCAAAAGATTAAAAAGAAAAACACCTTTGTTTATGACTTGCAAAAAGCCATTGAACAGAAGCTAAAGCAGATGATAAAAGAAAATCCTTTGCGCTTGGAGTTTTACGAGAAATACAAAGAGATTATTGATGACTATAATAACGGAAAGGATATAAATGCAACTAAAAAAGCATTTGAGGACTTAACAGACTTCCTGAATGATTTATCAAAAGAAGACAGCAGAGCAATGCGAGAAGGACTTGACGAAGAAACGCTTGCAATATTTGATTTGCTTAAAAAAGAAACACTTAGCGATAAAGAAAGAGACGAAGTAAAAAAAGTATCGAAACAGACTTTGGAAACTTTAAAAGCAGAGAAATTGAAAGTAGAACGATGGAGAGAAAGTACTCAATTGAGAGCACAAGTAAAAACAACAATTTACGATACTCTTTTACGCTTGCCACAAGAGCCCTACTCGGACAATGAGGTTGATGAAAAAGCAAATATTGTTTATCAACACATTTATACAAATTATTATGGAGGTGGCAAAAGTGTCTATACTTCAAAAGCTGCATAATTTGTAATGACAAAAAAAAGCAGGCATGAAAAAAATATTTTCGTAGAGTTTGTTTAAAAAGATAATAGAAGATTTGGGCTAAAGCCTTTACTCTAAACGTTTGGGCTAAAGCCCAGATACATATTTGTTTATTTACTACTACGGCATAAATGCCGTAGCTAGTTATAAAAGCTAGTTGTGAGAGAAAATTCTATGTTGATTAATATAAACTAATTTCAAACAATGACTTAATAAAACTATTGTCTCAAATTTTTGATAGCGTAACCTGATAGTAACCGAAATTCTAAGAAAAGCGAAATTATGCAATTTTTTTCTAAATTCTAATAACAAATTGTTAGATTGTTCCATTATTTAACTGTTATTTTATTATGAAAAATTGAACAATTAATAATTTTAGCTAACATTTTCAAAAAGTCACCATTTTTTTACACACCCAAATTTTTAAATTTAGTTAGAAAATGTTATTTTTGTAAAAAAAAATTACACAGAGAAAAGAGAACAACTAACAAAAAATAAACGAATGAGAACTTCATTGATATTAATCCTAAGTTTGGCAGCAGTATTTACTCAAATATCGCAAAGCAAAGCACAAACAACAGAAATACCGGCAGCCACAGCTGTCGTAGTGCCCGAATTAAATATTCCTTCGGGTTTGACTAACTTTTTATCATTTTCCTTCGATTCAAAATCGCTTATTTATGCAACTCGCTTGCAAACCGAAAGCACTTATGCTTTCTATATAAGGGAAAAAGGTGCAAACTCGTGGAGCGAACCTAATGAAATAGGGTCGATAAACAAATTAATAGCCGCCGAAACAAAAATAGGTGGCGTTTGTTTTAACTACAACGGCAGCATTATTTATTTTAGCCTCGATGCCAACGATGGTAATGGTATGGATATTTATTTTACCGAAAAAATAAACAATCAATGGTCAGAAGCTCAAAAGTTTGATTCGAACATCAACTCCAAAGAAAATGAGAGCGATCCTTCTATTTCGTCTAACGGTAATTTGTTTTTCTTTGTGAGAGATGCTGTTGAGATAAGTGAATTTTCGGGCGACTATGAATGCAAAACCATTTTTGTATCGGAAAAAAACAATGGAAAATGGTCAAAATCATATCGTTTGCCGGGTCAGATAAATTCAGGTTGCGAATGCTCTCCAAGAATTTCGTCGGATAATAAAAGTTTGTTTTTTTCGTCGGTAAAAAATGCCGACTTTGCATTTGATGTGTATGTTACCAAAATGATAGCCAATGGCATTTGGAGCGACCCTACTCGCATAGATGCCATAAGTAATGAATTTTCAAACATTTACCCCAATGTAACCTTCGATGGAAACGAAATTTACTCGGTAAACCAATCGAAAAAAAATACAAAGAAAGAAACCGACCAGATTTTCAAAGCTGAAATGCCTACAAACTTACAGCCAGAAAAAAGTATGGTGCTAAAAGGTAAAATAAGCAATTTGGAAACCAATCAACCTATGAAAGCCACTATTTTAGTGATAAATCCTTTTACCTCAAAAATTATTTCTACTTTTGAAAATAATCCAAAAACCGGAGAGTATTCGTTCTTTTTAAATTCAAAATCGGTGTATCGACTAGACTATTTTGGTGAAAATTCGTCGCACGAAATTATTCCCTTTGAAGTAGGTAACCTTACTCAAAACCAAGAGACTGAGCAAAATATACAACTTTATTCAAACGCCAGCTTGGTTTTAAATATTTTTGACGAAGAAACATTTCAGCCACTCGATGCAAAGGTTGAGGTATTTGACAATGAAACCAATACACTTATGGAGCTAAAAGCAAACGCTTTGTTTGCGGGACGATACAAAATTAAATTGCCCTTGGGCAAGGAGTACAGAATAATAGCAAGCAAAAAAGACTACATACAAGATACATTGATTTTTAACATAAAGAAAATAGTTCAATTTGATGAATTTGAGAAAGATATGGAACTTGCCGTTTTGAAACGCGAGTTTGTAATAAACCTCAAAGACGGTCAAACCGATGGTCCGATTAGCTCTGATATTGTACTGGTAAATAAAACACGAAAAGAAACTATTTATCTAAAATCGGAAATGGGCGATGTGGGCAAATACAAAATGATGCTACGCGAAGGCGATGAGTATGAGATAAATGTACTTTCGAGCAAAGGTTATGCGTTTTACAATACCGCCATCGATTTAGCCAAAGAAGCTTCAAAAGAAAAAGAAATAGGTCTTTTGGCATTGAAAGCCGACTCTCGCTTGAACCTGAACAACATTGTGTTTGAAACCAACTCAGACGAGCTTACTGCTGTTTCGTTTTCGGAGCTAGACCGCGTTGTGGAATTGATGAGCAAAAACCCTTACATAAAGATAGAAATTTCGGCACATACCGACAATGTAGGCTCCGATGTTTATAACTTGAAGCTTTCAGACCGCCGCGCACAATCGGTAGTTCGTTATCTTACCGAAAAAGGCGCAAATGCAAGCAACTTAATAGCAAAAGGTTACGGCGAAAGCAAGCCTTTGGTAGCCAACGATACCGACGAAAATAAAGCAATGAACAGACGCGTAGAAATGGGTATTTTGGCTGAAGGCACCGAGCCTAAACAAAATTAATTTTGCTACAAAACTTTAGTTACTTAAAAACAAACAAAACAGCACATTTGCTTAAAATATAAATAGTTATGAGATATTCAAAAGAAATAATACTACTGTTGCTTACTTTTCTTTTTGTACAAGCTACACATGCTCAAAAGGAATTGAAATACAAAGATATTTACGGCTTTGTATTGCAAACAGATACGATTTTGAGCTACGAAAAGCTAAAAATGTATCAACAACAAGACCCTTTTCATGCCAATTCGTACTATCAGTTGGGTTTAATAGCCCAAGCTTGGTCGAGAAAATACGACCCTTTTACCCAACCCGACGATGTTCGATATTTTGCTTACCACACGAAAGTTTATTTTGGTTTGGCAAAACAATACATCGATGACAAGGAAGTAAGGAAAAATAGCGATTATTACCAAACAATCCAATTGGCAGAAGGCGAAAAAATAAGTGCCGAAAGGGTTGTTTCGGATATTGACACCCGAATGAATTTGAATAGCGAATTTGTTGAAAAATACGAAAAAATTTATAAACTTTTTAATAGAAGTGTGGATTTGTACAACCACTGCGTAGAATTATTTCTGGAAATAAACCGCAATAATACCAACGAAAAGGAATTGTTGCTAACGGCAAGCCCCGAAATATACCAAAAAGTAAACGAATTGCAAACAAGTTATGATTCGGCTCTGCTCTATTTAAGTGCATTTGAAACACAATTAGAAGCTTATCCACTGAAATCGTACAAACAAAAACATACCATCAAACCCATAGAAACTTACCGTTTGGAAGGTTTGACTTACAGCAACTTTTTGGAAAACGATATTACGCTTTGGAACTTCAAACAATGGATTGACAATTTTAATAATCTGGCAAAATCGGATATTTACAAAATCAGAACGAGCATAGATTCGACTTATAGCACAATGAATCAAACAATTTCTGGTTTCAAAACCACTTCGGACTATTCAGACTCAGTAGCACCGGTAAAAATAAATCCACAGGTACTTTTCAAAATAGGAAAATACGATTACAACTCTGTTTTAATCGACTATTTCAATTATTTGGAGAGTAAAGCAAATTATTTGCGCTTTACCAAAAAAACAGACAATAATACCGCAATAAATCAAACAATCGACTTAAAGAAAAAAGCATATTTTTATTCTAAAACGCTTGAAAACAAAAAAACTGCCGATAGTTTGGCTATTGTAGCTCAAAAAAATATAAATTCGCGAACGATAAATAAATACAACGAATTTGTAACACAAAAATTTGAAAATGAAGAGGGTTTCAAAAACAACATCAAAAAAGATGCTGCCGAGAATGAGTCCATTTTTGAAGCCAGTTTGTCTAATTATATGCAATTTGTAGCCAAAGCAAGTGTTCAAAATCAAATAGATACAATTTTGATTTTTGGAAAACACAGCATTTCGTTCAAAATAAATAAAACAAAAACAAGCTTAGCCGAAAACGAAACCGCCACAGAAAGCATAAGCCAAACAAACAAAGAAACTTACATTTCGGGAAAAGTAGTGATTGCCAGCAAAGAAAAAGCGTTTGTATGCCAAGTGGTTGATAAAAAAATAAAATGGTTCAAAACGTTTGAAAACGAATTATCTTCGTCTAACTCTGGCGTTTTGGTTCAAGCCTATTCATCGGGTTGTTTTTTGGTGGTAACGTCGATGGAAGCAGGAAGTTGCATCAATAAATTAGTTCAAATGAGCAACACCGGACAAAAAATAAACGAGTTTGTATTGCTCGAAAATAAATACCCGCGCTACATCGATTTTGACGATATTAACGAAAAAATACTCATTGCTTATTACGGTAACAGCCAACAAGCCAATGCAAAAGAAATATCGGAATTATTAGTTGCTTCGTACAACACCGAGCTAAAAATAACGCCAAGCTGGACAAAACCGGCAAGCATAAAAATAAACGGAAACTTTGTAGATATTATTCAAATCAACGAAAATATTTATGTATTTTCAAATTTTCATGAATATTTGAATGTAAACTCGGAATCGATGTTTGTTCCTGACCGCACTGCAACTACACAACTCAATGGTTTACTTACAGTTATCAGTAAAGAAGGAGCTGTAACTAAAATGTTGCCTTTCTTGTCGAACAATTATTATTACTTAACAAATATTATAAAAATAGATAACAACCTGATAAATTTAGTAGGTGTAAAAGGAATAAAAGAAAATGAAAATACAGAAACTAAGCAAATGAAATACATGCTATTAAATGGAAATGGAGAGTTGATTCATACCAACTAAAGACGTTTTTTTTTGAAGAAACAAACTTATTGGAAAACACAATTATGCTTTTTTTTAAAAAAAAAGTTGGAAAATTTAAAATAAGTTTGTTTCTTTATATGCTCATTTCAGAAATAAAAGTACAATAAAATATCAACAAATCTGATTTAAAAACAAAGAAAATGGCTAAATCGTATAAAATTTTAATTGTAGAAGATGAAGATATAAATTATATGTACCTTGAAACGTTTCTACTTGATATGAACCTAAATTTAGATATTTCTCATGCACTCGACGGGCAAGAAGGAGTAGATTTTGTAAAAAAAGATTCTTCTTTTGACTTGATTCTCATGGATTTGCGAATGCCGGAAATGGACGGATTTAAAGCAACAAAAATAATTAAAGAACTAGCACCTCAAATTCCTATTGTAGTTCAAACAGCATTCATCTCGCCCGACGACCGCCGTTTGGCATGGGAAGCGGGTTGTAACGATTTTATATCCAAACCAATAAGTGAAGATACTTTGCGCTTAATTTTAGAAAAATTCATTTTGAAAAAATAAATTAGGGTGCTTCAAAAATGCAAAGCCATTGTACTTAAAACCACAAAGTTTTCCGACAATAGTATAATTGTAAATTGTTATACAAATTTATTCGGAAAAATTTCGTTTATAGTAAATGGCGTTCATTCGCCAAAATCAAAAAATAAAATAGCATTTTTTCAGCCGTTCAATTTACTGGAACTAGAGGTTTATTTTAAACTAACTAGGGAAGTGCAACGCATTAAAGATGTGCAAATTGGAACGCAATTAATCAATTTGCAAAGCAATATTGCCAAAAGTAGCATTAGTTTTTTTTTAACCGAACTAATGCTCAAAATATTTAAAGAACACGAAGCCAACGAGCAGTTATATTTTTTTATCGAAAATTCGATTAAAACACTCGATTTATTGATAGACTCCAAACAAATAAGTAATTTTCATTTAATTTTCTTAATTCAACTTTCTAAATTCATTGGTTTTTTTCCTCTGCAAAATTTTTCGCCTACGAATTGTTTCTTCGATTTGCAAGCCGGCAAATTTGTGGAAAGTCAAACCAATTCGAGCCACGTGCTCAATCCTGAGTTGAGTGAAATTTTAGCTGGCTTCACGTCCAATGCTTACCAAAACAAGCCAGAAATAACTCGAAAGCAACGAACCTTGCTGCTCGAAAATTTAATTTTGTATTACAATTTGCACTTGCAAAGCACATTTAATATCAAATCGTTGGCGGTATTATCCGAAATTTTCGATTAAGCACTAAAAACAATTACAATTCGTGAATGTATTCTTTGATTTCCTGCTTTGAGGTTTCAAATTTGAACGAATCCAAAAGCAGCGCATAATTTTCTTTGTCGGCTACTCTACTGTAAGCAAATTTAGCAAATTCTACCCGATTATTTTCGAAATTGAACAAATGAACAATATCACGCACTTGCTTGGTTAGCAAACAATTATTGTTTGAAACATACTTAGCAGCAGCCAATCGCTTGGACTCCATGGTTTCGCGCTGTAAGCTTTTTGTAATTTGCAAAAATTGAGTGTCGCTAAAACTTGGAGAACAATTATTACTCTGATTTTCAGAAATTTCAGTTATTTCGTTGTTTTGAGTAGTTTGTTTGTTACCATTTTGCTTGTCTGCACTATTTTCATTGGTTATTTTCTCTATAATATTGTCGATGTCGATATTAAAATCAATTCCCTTGGTACCAATGCTTATGTTGTTGTTGTCGTTGCCAATTACCACATTGCCATTTTCGTATTTAATTCCTCCATTCGTACCGTCGGGCGATTGTGTAGTTGTATAACTCACCGCATCGTTGGCATCGTTGGCATCGCCCATGTATTCGTCATCTACCGAAAAGCGAGGCAATTCAGACACCAATTCTAAAACCAAAGGCGAAGTGCCTGGTCCTTGGTCTATCCGCCTTCTGCCTTGCAAAGGTCTTTGCTGAATGAAAGTGTAAATTTTTTCGGTATTTGGTCGCACGATAATACTTTTTTCGATATAGCCCAATAATCTATTCTCAAAAATAACACGAACAAGATAAATACCCGCTTCCATATTTTCAACTCTTACATTCTCTTCAAAGGAATTAATTTGCAAATTTCCGTTAATCAATAATCTGAATTTTTGCACAGGATTATTTGTAAACACAATTAAATTAGATGATTGCGAAAATAAATTCGTACTCACTAAAAGAAAAACGGCTACTAAAAAATGTTTTAATTTCATATTTATATGTTTTTTTTGAGAAATTCGAATCTAAAATTGACATAATATTGAAATACCTCAAACTTTTGATAGCGTAACTTGAGAGTAACAAAAATTCTAAGAAAAGTAAAATTACGCAATTTCCCCCAAATTCTAATAACAAATTGTTAAATTGTTAAATTGTTCAATTGTTATTTTATCACGAAAAATTGTAAAATTTACAATTTTAGCTAACTTTTTCAAAAAGTCACCATTTTTTTACACTACCAAATTCTTGTTATAAAAACTAAGCATTCAAAAAAAGTTAATTCAATCATTTTATAAAACAGAAAATTTCGGTTATTATTTTACAAAAATAAAAAAAAGAATACAATGAGTCTAATTTTTCATTTCATTTCAAGTTTTCAAAATGCGATAACTAAAATAAATGCTAAATTTTAGTATAAAAATAAGTTCGATGAAAAGAAAAAGAACCATTAAATATTTAATAAACAATTATTTACCAAGTAAAATTACCGAAAATAAAAAAGTTACTAAATTTTAACAAATTGTAAAAGAATAAGCAGTATGATTTTTGCAAAATTTATTACTTTTGCAAACAATTTGAAAGAAATTAGAAACCAATTAAAAATCAATAAAACGAAATAAATAAACCATGATTCTAAAAAAAATAATTTTCTTTTTAATCGTTTCATTAACAATTACATTGGCACACGCACAAGACGAAATATGGCTTTTGAGTGGCGAAAAACTTAAAGTTTCGGAATTAGAATTTTCCGACGACAATTTGCTCGTTCGCTATAAAAATGAAAAAGGAAAGACCAAACTAGTTTCCACAAAAGACTTATTTTCAGCAACTCCAGCTGGCGATAAAGAATATATTTTTTACACGCCCACCGCAGAAATGAGCCTCGATAATATGAAAGAATATATGAGCGGCGAAGTAGCTGCAAGCAGTTATAAATCAGCAGGAGCTTTCATAAGTGCACTTGGAATTGGCTTTGCCTCACCCTTTTTGGTAGGAAAATACGCGCCTATAATCCCTTTAGCATTTAGTATAGGAATAGGACAAGTAAATCCAAAACCAACAAAACTATCAATTGACGGTAAATCAGAATATTACATTAAAGGTTATTCGCATGTAGCAAAAAGGAAACGCCTTGTACGTTCGTTCGTAGGCGGTGGAATAGGTTTAATTGGCGGCTTCACAACTGCTTATTTTATTAGCAAGTGATTTATTTTCAAAACTATAAATACGCATTATTTTCTTAGCACTAATTTTTTTAGAAAAAATATTCAATTAATATCTAAAAATTACTTTTTTGTTTTTTTAAATTGAAAAACAGCCAGAATCGTTTTATTTTTAGAATCTTTCATCAATTTATTTTGTTCATTTACTAGAAATTCAAAAAAAAAATAATGAGTTTAACCGCAATTTCGCCAATCGATGGCAGATACAGAAGCAAAACCGAACGACTTTCAGATTTCTTCTCAGAATATGCACTTATCCGATACAGAATATTGGTTGAGATTGAGTATTTTATAGCTCTTTGCAACATTCCTTTGCCACAATTAGCCGATTTTCCGAAAGAAAAATACATCGACCTGAAGCAAATCTACTTAAATTTTAGTCAAGACGACGCAAAAAAAGTAAAATCGATAGAACGCACTACAAATCACGATGTTAAAGCGGTAGAGTATTTTATCAAAGAAAAATTTGATTCGTTGGAGCTAGAAAAATACAAAGAGTTCATTCACTTTGGTTTAACCTCGCAAGATGTAAATAACACAGCCACGCCGTTGAGCCTAAAAAATGCAATGGAAGAAGTTATTTTGCCCGAAATTCTATTGGTAGTTGAACAAATAAAGTCGCTTAGCCAAAAATGGCGCAAAGTGTCGATGCTTGCTCGTACACACGGTCAGCCAGCTTCGCCAACTCGCTTAGGCAAAGAGTTTTATGTTTTTGTAGAACGTATCGAAAAACAACTTCTTCAGCTCAAAAGTATTCCTTATTCTGCCAAATTTGGCGGTGCCACCGGAAATTTCAACGCCCATGTAGTTGCTTACCCCAAAATAGCTTGGAAAGATTTTGGCAACGAGTTTGTTGATGAAATTTTGAGTTTAAGCCGCTCGCAAACTACCACACAAATAGAGCATTACGATAATTTAGCTGCGCATTGCGATGCTTTGAAGCGCATCAATACTATTTTTATCGATTTCTCTCGCGATATTTGGACTTATATTTCGATGGATTATTTTAAACAAAAAATAAAAGCAGGCGAAGTGGGTTCTTCTGCAATGCCGCACAAAGTGAATCCTATTGATTTTGAGAATGCTGAAGGAAATTTTGGCATTGCAAATGCGCTTTTGGAGCACCTTTCGGCTAAGCTTCCTATTTCTCGTTTGCAGCGCGATTTGACCGATTCTACTGTGCTTAGAAACCTTGGAGTGCCTCTTTCGCACATGCTTATTTCGCTAAAGTCGCTCGAGAAAGGAATTAGTAAACTGCTTATTAATGAGCCAACTATCTCAGCCGACTTGACCAAAAACTGGGCTGTAGTAGCTGAAGCTATCCAAACCATTTTAAGGCGCGAAAATTACCCAAACCCTTACGAAGCCTTAAAGAGTTTAACGCGAACAAACAGAGAAATCAACGAGAATAGTATTCATTCGTTCATCGATACATTGAATGTGAGCAGCGAAATAAAATTGGAATTAAAGCAAATTACACCTTGGAATTATACCGGAATTTAAGAAGTTTTTTCTAACTTTCCCAGAAGTAAATAGATATTTTATTAAAAAAAATGTCCCGAAAATTTATTTTTTCGAGACATTTTTTTTAGTATTAAATTTCATTCCAATTAAAATCAATGTGTACAATTTTTGCCTTTTTAAATCTTGTTTTTATCTTAGCCAAAGCTTTATCGGCTTTTTGCTTGTCGCTATAAAAACGATAAACTACATGAAATTGCTCCACTTTTCCTTTTTTTGAACTCACCATGTGTGGCACATCTATTGATTTATTTAACAACTCAAAAACTTTATCTGAAGCTTCCTGCTCATCGTCAAAACTCTCAACTACAACTAAATACACTTCCCCTTCATCAACATTCTCGTTTACTTGAATTTCAGAAACAGAACTGATAATTCGTTTTATAACAGGCGCAAATTTAGATTCGGTATGTTTTTTTGCAAATGTTTCCATGAAAGAAATATCGGTAGCATTGGGCCAAAAATCGCGCGAAATATCGAGCAACAAATATTCTTCAATTTCGCCATTTCGGCTAAGTGCGTGTATATCAGTCAAAGTAGTAATTGCAAAACGATATGCCTCTTCAATTTCAGTGTACGATGGACTTTTAGGAAAGTTTTTTGCCATTTCTTCGCCCAAAAGAACCATTTTGATGTTTGCCGAAAGATCTAAAAAAGGATATTCTCCACCTAAAGAACTCGCTTCTGCATTTTTAAATTTCATTTTAAGTTGAAACTCGGGCGTGCAAATTGCATCTATTTCACTTTCTAAAATAGGCGAAATAGTTATTCCCGAAAGCATTCCTTCTGCATAATAAGGCAAAAAACCAAATTTTATCAATTCTTCTTGAAACAAGCCCCAACGTTTTTCGTCTTCAAACATTTGCTCGCCGATAGAATAAGCCAAATTATTGATAAGCTGCAATAAACTATTTCGGTAATTCAAAACGGCTTCAATTTCTTCTTGCTTTGTGTAAGTTTCTCTAAAAAGATTATTGCAATAAATTAGAATAGAATCTCTATAAGTAACTTTTCGGGTCAAAGAATCTAACATCGGAAAATTGGCTTTCAATAAAGCATCGCTTGTTAATAATGTATCAATCAGCAATTTTCCAGAATCAATAGCAGAACTGTCTAAATTTGCTAGTTTTAAAGAATCAGCATTTGTTTCATTTTTTTTTGTAGTTGAATCGCAGGATATAAAAAAAAATAAAAGGGTAAAAATTAAAAATATTGGTTTCATTTTTTTCATAATAATAATTTGTTTAAAATTCGAGAAAATATATTATTCGATATATTAAATAAAATCTAACAAAAAAATGTTAGCTTATAAGTATTAAAACATAATTAAATAGTCAAAAGTGAACCGTGAATAACCTTTTTAATTGATTGATTTATAAACGTTTTGCAAGATATGAAATGCCTTTCATTTTTGTTTCGTTACACAATTTAACTAACTATTTTTAATCAACTGAAAATTTCAAATTAGAACATTGCAAATTTACATTTTTTTTCACTATTTAATCAAAATAAAGGTATGCTATTTTTTTTACTTTCAATTTTTATTAATTTTGAAGTGTTTTTCAAAACAAAAGAAGCAAAATATAGAGATTTAAAATCCATTTTTATACAAAAATAACAGAAAATAATTTCAAAAAATGAAAAGTATTTTAATAACCGGAGGTGCAGGATTCATTGGTTCTCATGTAGTTAGATTATTTGTAACAAAATATCCTGAATATAAAATTGTAAATTTAGATAAATTGACTTACGCGGGAAATTTGCAAAACTTGGTAGATATTGAAAAAATGCCGAATTACAGCTTTATAAAGGGTGATATTTTAGACAAAGAGCTGATATTAAAGCTTTTTAATGAATATAAATTTGATGGCGTTATCCATTTAGCAGCCGAATCGCATGTAGATAGGTCGATAACGAATCCTTTAGAATTTGCAGAAACCAATATTTTAGGCACAATGGTTTTATTAAATACAGCGAAAAATTTTTGGCAAAAAAATTTTTCCGACAAATTATTTTATCACATTTCGACCGATGAAGTTTATGGTTCGCTTGGTTCAGAGGGAATCTTCACTGAAACAACACCTTACGACCCGCATAGCCCTTACTCAGCATCAAAAGCAAGCTCTGACCATTTTGTGCGTGCTTACCACGATACGTATGGTTTGCCTATTGTAATTTCCAATTGTTCAAATAATTATGGTGCTAATCAGTTTCCTGAAAAATTAATTCCACTTTCAATAAACAATATAAAAAATAGCCGAACGATTCCAATTTACGGCAAGGGTGAAAATATTCGCGATTGGCTTTTTGTAGAAGATCATGCAGCAGCAATTGATACCATTTTTCATGGCGGAAAAAACGGCGAAACTTATAATATTGGCGGCAACAACGAATGGACAAATATTGAATTGATACGCCTTTTGTGTAAAATTATGGACGAAAAATTAGGTCGTGAAACTGGAACTTCTGAAAAATTAATTACTTTTGTAAAAGATAGAGCGGGACACGATTTGCGCTATGCCATCGACTCATCAAAGCTTCAAAATGAGCTAAATTGGAAGCCTTCGTTACAATTTGAAGAAGGCTTGAAAAAAACTGTTGACTGGTACCTTACGAATGAAATTTGGTTAAATAACGTTGTTTCAGGAGATTATCAGAATTATTACAATAAACAATACAACTAAAAATGAGTTTTTTTAACTAAATTTTATTATCAAAAATTATATATCCATGTGTTTTAATTGTAAAAACAAAACGATATGAAAGCATTAAAACTAATACTTTTTTTTATTGTAATGATTTCTTTATCAAATTGTAAAGATAATTATTTAGGCGAAACAACGATTATTACTTTTCCTGAAGAAAAGTGGGAAAAAAGCAATGTGCTAACATTTACTTATAGCATTTCTGAAATAGGAGAGAAATATAATATTTATGTCAATCTTAGGCATACTTCTGCTTTTTATGATAAAAAATTGAAACTTAAAGTTACTGCAATTTCACCTTCCGGCAAAAGTGAAACATTTACAGAAGTGCTGAATATTAAAAATTTAAGAGGTAAATTTAAAAGTGAATGTATAGGCGATTATTGCGATTTGAAAGAACTGATTAAAAAGAAATTTACGTTTAAAGAAACTGGAGAATACAAAATTCAAGTAGAACATCTTTCGGATAGAGAATTTATTTCCAATGTTATGCGTTTGGAATTAATAATCGAAAAAAATTAAAAGAAATGTTCTAAAAACTTATGTTAAAATATTCATATTAAACAAGATACTTCAATTATTTTGCATGAAAAAATTACTTTCTTCCATCGTTTTGTTGCTTTTACATTTTATGAGCTCGGCACAATTTTCAGTCGATTTAAAATTTCTGCCTAGCGATTTGCCAATAGCAAACGTATGTATTGATGCAAACATTACAATGCGCGCAATTATCACAAGTTCAGGCAGTTTCGATGTATCAAAAGCTCAATTTACGTGGTATTTTGGCGATGGTTCGCAACAAACAAATTTGGGTTTTGACCAAGTTACTTATTCTTATTCCAAAAATGGTGGCTATTATGTGCTTTTAAAAGTGGTTGATGAATTTGGAACGATTCGCTTTGCGCGAAAAAAAATACAAGTAGGATTGAAACCTAAATTTACAGAAACTACTGTAAATACAGACAAACCGATATGTAAAAGCGATAGAGTGATTCTTTCTGCCAAAATAAGTTCTGCCAGTTGGGAATACAAATTTAGCAATCAAATAGTTTTTGATTCGCCTTATCAAGTAGCTGATAATTACCCACAATACGCGCGTTCTATTACTTTTTTCTCATTTGCCGAAAATGCAACTCTCAACAACATTGCCGATTTGGAAAAAATTTTCATAAAAGCTGAACATTCAGCAAGTTCTAATTTGCAGATTAAAATAAAATGCCCCAATAATACCGAAGTAATTCTCAAAAATTTTGGTGGTACTGACTCTAAATTAGGTGTTCCTATTTTAGACCCAATCGTAGGAATTGGAACTGCTTATGAATATGCGTGGACAAATTCGCCTACTTTTGGAACGTTAAATGCAGAAGCAACTACTAAAACAACGCTTCCCGCAGGAAATTACACTTCTGACGAAGCTCTGACAAACCTCTTGGGCTGCCCGCTAAATGGCGAATGGACTTTGAGCGTAAACGACAATCAATCAACTAACAACGGCTATCTTTTTGCTTGGGGAATTAATCTAAATCCCAGTTTGCAAGAACCAAATTGGGAATTTTCAAATACATTTAATAAAAATACGGTAAGTTGGACAGGCGAAGGCATTGGCTTGCCAACAAACTTAACAGAAGGTAACTCATTCACTTCCACAGTTTTTGCTACTCCCAAAGAATACGGAGCTACACTTTACACTTTTGCGGTAAACAATGATTTTGGTTGCTCTTGCGATACAGCTATAAATGTGTTAGTTACAGCTCCAACCTTTAGTTTCGACCCCGAAGGAGGCGAAGCTCCTATTGAAATAACATTCACTAATTCAACTGATTGGGGAAAAACATTTGAATGGCTTTTTGGCTACGAAAATGCGCTTTCGATAGAAGAAAATCCAATTTTTACGTACAGAGCAGAACAAGATACTTCTTATAAAATTTTATTAACTTCATTTTCTGAAAGTGGTTGTAAAGATACAATTTCGCAAAAAATATTCATTACTGTTCCAAACTCAGATATAGATTTGCCCAATGTTTTTACGCCAAACGGCGATGGTAATAACGATATTTGGCACATCAAGCCAAAAGCGCAAGACAAAGAGCTTCAAGATGTTCTGGCTGAAATTGATTGCCGAATTTATAACAGAGACGGACGCATGGTTTGCCGCTTCAAAACGCCAGAAGAGGCGCAAGATGGCTGGGACGGAACTACGCACAACAACGGAAATGGATTTGTAAGCGAGGGAATTTATTTCTACACCATCAAAACCAAAGGGAAAGATGGAAAAGAGCTGTCTGAAGAATTTCAACGAGGTTTTATTCATGTTTTTAAATAGGAAAATAACATTTAACAACAAACCATTGAAATACAATCTAATAACTATACTTGGAGCAACTGCTGGCGGAAAAACTTCTTTTGCTGCACATTTAGCCCATAAGCTTGGTACTGAAATAATTAGTGCCGATTCTAGGCAAGTGTATAGAGGAATGGACATTGGAACTGGCAAAGATTTGGACGACTATATAGTTGATGGACAACAAATTACTGCTCATTTAGTAGATATTGCAGAAGCCGGATACAAATACAATGTTTTTGAATTTCAACACGATTTTTTCAAAGCATTTAATGAAATTTCAGAAAAAGGCAAAACACCAATTCTTGCCGGAGGTAGTGGAATGTATATCGAATCTGTTTTGCAAAATTACCAACTTATCAATGCGCCAATTAACGATAAATTGCGAAAAGAACTTGAAAATAAAACACTTACAGAGCTCACTGAAATACTAAAAAACATGAAACGCTTGCACAATACAAGCGACTTTGATACAGCAAAACGTGCAATTAGAGCGATTGAAATTGAGCTTTTTTGCCAAAATAATCCACATATACGAACCAATTTTCCTAAGATAAACAGCCTTGTGCTGGGTATTAATTTTGATAGAGATTCACGCCGCCGCCGGATTACTGAAAGATTGAACGAACGCCTTGAGAGCGGAATGATTCAAGAAGTACAAACGCTTTTAGACAAAGGCATTGTACCAGAAGATTTAATTTATTATGGGTTAGAATATAAATTTATTACTTTATATTTAACAAATCAACTAACTTATAACCAAATGGTTGAAAATCTAAATACAGCAATTCACCAATTTGCAAAACGACAGATGACTTGGTTTAGAGGAATGGAAAAAAAAGGAACTCTCATTCATTGGATGGATGGCTACGAGTCAATGGAAAAGAAAATAACACAAGCTGTAATGCTATTTGAAAGTAAATAAACAGGTATTGATATTTAATTACACACACGACTAACCTATTAAAATAAAAAAAAGAAATTTCGCAATTACGCTTATAGGCGTAGCTTCAGAATCCATTGTGTGTCTGGAAGAAAACAAGTTCGTTCCAATTACAAAAGCTCAACTCTGACAACGTTGATTCAAAATTCAGAACTCACAACAAATGTTTTTATTTAAAAGAGTAAAAAAGACAAAAAAATCATTGCCTTTTCAAATCAAAAAAATTACCTTTGCGCAAACTTACAAAACACAAAACCAATTTCATACAAAGCATTTATTTCTTAACAATCAATTTATTACAAAAAACGCGCAAGCGAAAAACAAAAAATAAAACACGATTTATGAAGAAAATTGCCCTTTTACTTAGTACATTTGCTATTTTTGCTTCGTGCAACAAAGAGCCAAAACAAACTATGCAATATCCCGAAACTCGCAAAGATACCACTGTTTTCGACGATTACTTTGGTACAAAAGTAGCTGACCCTTACCGTTGGCTCGAAGACGACAACTCCGAAGAAACGAAAGCTTGGGTTATCAAACAAAACCAAGTTACAAACGACTATTTAGCCCAAATTCCGTTCAAAGACAAAATTAAAAAACGCTTAGAAGAAGTTTGGAACTACGAAAAACGTTCGGCTCCTGAAAAAAAAGGCGACAACTATTTCTATTTCAAAAATGATGGCTTGCAAAATCAATACGTTCTCTTTAAAACCAAAGACTTAGCTTCAGATGGCGAGGTTTTTCTCGACCCCAACACACTTTCAACCGACGGAACCGTAGCTCTTGGCTCTACTTCACTTAGCGAAGATGGCAAATACATGGCTTACAGCATTGCACGCGGTGGCTCGGACTGGAACGAAATTTACATCAGAGAAGTTGCAACAGGAAAAGACCTCGACGACCATGTAGAATGGGTGAAGTTTTCGGGTATTTCGTGGAACGCACAAAGCACAGGTTTTTATTACAGCCGATACGATGCTCCTAAAAAAGGTGGCGAACTTTCTAACGTAAACGAATACCACAAAGTGTATTATCACCAAGTAGGAACGCCTGCCGATAAAGACGTTTTGGTGTATGAAGACAAACAACACGCCAAAAGAAACTGCTACGCATCGGTTACCGACGATGGAAAATACCTTATTGTAGGAAAAACCGAATCAACCAGTGGCAACGCATGGTCAGTGAAAGATTTAACTAAAAAAAATGCTCCATTTATTGATATTGTAACTGAATTTCAAAGCGAATACGAAATTGTAGATTCGGAAGGAGATATTCTTTATGTGCGTACTAATGCCGATGCTCCAAAATACCGATTAATTAAAATTGACATCTCAAAACCTGCCAAAGAAAACTGGACAGATGTTATTCCTCAAGCCGAAGCGGTTTTGGAAAGCGTAGTAGCTTCTAACGGAAAATTCATTGTAAACTATCTCAAAGATGTTCATTCAGAGCTAAGTGTATATGATTATGCCGGAAAAAAACTCAACGACATTAAACTTCCCGACATAGGAGCAGTAAACAGTATTTCGGCAAAGAAAAAAGAAGCCGAAGTATTTTATACTTTCACTTCATATACTATGCCTGCACGCATCTACAAATACGATGCAACAGCCAACAAATCAGAAATTTATTTCCAACCCAAAGTAGATTTCAAACCGGAAGATTATCAAACAAAACAGATATTTTACACTAGCAAAGATGGCACCAAAATTCCGATGTTTATTGTTATGAAAAAAGGAACAAAACTCAATGGCGACAATCCTTTGCTTATGTACGGTTACGGCGGTTTCAACGTGGTGTATAAACCCGGATTCAACGCCAGTCGCATTCCTTGGCTCGAAAATGGTGGCATTTTTGTAAATGCACACATCAGAGGCGGTGGCGAATATGGCGAAGAATGGCACAAAGCCGGAACGGTTTTGCAAAAACAAAACGTTTTTGACGATTTTATTGCCGGTGCTGAGTATTTAATCAAAGAAAAATACACAAATCCCGAAAAATTCGCCATTTTAGGTGGCTCAAACGGCGGTTTGCTTGTTGCTGCGGTTACCAATCAACGTCCCGACTTGTTCAAAGTGGCATTTCCTGCCGTGGGAGTGCTCGATATGTTGCGCTTTCACAAGTTTACCATTGGTTGGGCTTGGACTGGCGACTATGGCTCAAGCGACGACAAAGCACAATTTGAATATCTTTACAAATATTCGCCTTTGCACAACATCAGTAGCACAGCCAATTACCCAGCCATTATGGTTACCACAGCCGACCACGACGACCGTGTAGTGCCTGCGCACTCATTCAAATACATTGCCGCTTTGCAAGCCGCTTACAAAGGCACAAACCCAGTAATAGTGCGCATCGAAGCCAATGCCGGACACAGTGCAGGCAAACCAACGTCGAAACAAATTGAAGAAAACACCGATATGTGGTCGTTCGCTTTCTTCAATATGCAGATAGAACCGTATAAATAATTAGGAATTAAGAATTAAGAATTAGGAGTTAGGAATTAAGAATTAGGAATGAAAAGAATGAAGAAAATGAAAAGAATGAAAAATGAATCGTTAAACGTTAATCATTAAACATTAATCGTTAAACATTGATTCCTAATTCCTAATTCCTAATTAATATAAACAGATGGACAACAATTACAAATTTATAGTAATAGAAGGAAACATAGGTGCGGGCAAAACTTCTCTTACCAAGCGCATTGCCGACCAATTCAACGCAAAAACTATTTTAGAGCAATTTGCCGACAATCCATTTTTGCCAAAGTTTTACGAAGATTCAGAAAAGTATTCTTTTCCGCTCGAACTTTCGTTTCTTGCCGACCGCTACCATCAGCTCAAAGCCGAATTGAGCAGTGATATGTTCAAAAACTTTGTAATAGCCGATTATTATTTTACCAAGTCGCTTATTTTTTCGAAAAACACCTTGCAAGACGATGAGTACAAGCTCTATCGCCGTTTGTTCAATATTATACACAATTCACTTCCTAAACCCGATTTGTACGTTTATTTGTATCTTTCGATAGAAAATTTGCAACGAAACATTCAAAAGCGGGGTAGAAATTACGAAAAAAGCATCAAAAACGAATATTTAGAGAAAATCCAGAGCGGATATTTCAGCTATTTCACGCAAGAAAAAGACCGAACTTTTTTAATCATCGACACAAACAACATCGATTTTGTAAACAATCTGGAAGATTACAACAGATTGATTGATACGATTTTCAATCATAAATACGAAAAAGGTGTGAATAGAGTAATACTTTAGTCTGTAATTCTGATTTTTTCTAAAAAACTGCTATTTTATTTTCTTCTGGCTCTCCGGTAAAACATAAAATAGAGTTCCGACAAGTTTATCTGCTTTATTCGTTGGGCAAAATTAATAGAACAAACTAAATTATAATACGTTTTACATTTTCTTTCTGGTACTATACATCTGATTTTTTATCATTCAATAATTTACTCATTTTTTCAAGTTCTTTTTTAAGCGTATCATTTTCTTGTTTTACTTTTTCTCGCTCATTTTCAACAGAGTCCAGCTTTTGTTTTACTTGCTCATTTTCGAGTTCTAAATTTTCAATTTCCCTTTCCAAATCTTCCAATTCATCAATAATGCCATCTTCCAATTCCATTTTCTTTTTTATTTCTGTATCTTGAACGGCTTTTTGCAATTTTCTAATAATTGGTCGATATTTTTCAGGAAAATCTTCTTCCTTTACATTAAGAATATGATGTTCTTTATCAGCAGGATTGCTTTGGTCAAATACGCTCAATAGTATTTCTAAATCGGTTCTTCGTTTGTCCGTTAAATATGGAATTTGAATTACATAACTATCAAGTGTTAAACTTTCTATAAACGTTTCTTTGGTTTCGATGATTTTATCTGTAATCAAATCGCGATATTGCCGGCTTACTTTAATTGCGCTCGCAGTAGTATGGTCTAATTTATGCCCCAGAAAATAAATACTTATAATGGGCAACCCTGTTTTGCGTATTCTATTTTCTATTTTTATTTTTTGAACATTTTCTTTGTTTGAGAATTGCTCTCCAAGGTATTTGCGAAAACGCATTATATCGGTTGGAAATTTGGCTTTTTGAAGTTCTATTATTACACTTTTATATCCTTCGTTGGTTTTTATTTTTGCCGAAAAATCAAGACGATAAACAGTAAAAAACGGTCCAAGTTTAGATTTTCTTTTCGGTTTTTTATTATTGGTGGTAACTATTTCTTGTGGTAGAAACGATAGTTGCTCTATATTTTCACCAATAATTGACGAAATCATCAGTTTTGCAATTTTACCATCTTCCATTAAGTATTTGAAAACCACATCATATATTGGATTTGCTATTTGCATAACTTTAATTTTTAATTTTAGCAAAGTTACAAAACTTATCAATTATCACAAAATCAATTTAAGCACCAGTGCTATTTTATCTATCAAAACTATCCTAGTTTGTATTCCATCACATCGGAATGTTCTTCCAAGAAATGCAATACTTCGCTGGTTATGTTTACTTTGTAATTGTTAGAGTGCATTTGTACCCACGTTTTAGAGTCGGGTTCGTAAATCAAGAAACGTAGCTCGGCATTGCCTTTGTTGGTTTCTATCATGTGTTTTATTTCTGTAATGATGTTTGTAGTTAGCTTTTCGATAGGAATTTTGAGCGACAACGATTTGATGCGGTCTTTTAAGTCCGAAAGATATTCTATTTTATTTATTTTGTATTCCAGTTCGTTAGTATCTCCCCACGATTTTTTTTGCACTCTACCTGTGATATACAATGAAGTACCTTCGTACATGAAATCGCGATAAGTAGTGTAATCTTTTCCGAAGAATGAAAATTTGTACGAACTCGAATAATCTTCGAGCGTGATAGAGCCAAAAGGCTTGCCTGTTTTTGTGGTTTTGTGCTCCACAGCGGTAACAATTCCTCCAACTTTTACGTCTTGATTATCCATCGCAGGCATATCTTCAAAATCGGAAAGCTGTTTGTTAGAAAATTGCATTAGCTCCAAACGAAAATCGTCGAGTGGGTGAGCCGAAATGTAAATGCCCACCAAATCCTTCTCTTTGTTGAGGCGTTCGAGTTTTCCCCACGTTTCGGCAGGTTCGGGCATAGGCTTTTTGATGTCGGCACTGCCGCCACCCATGCCGCCGAAAAGCGAATTGTGGTTTTGGCTTTGGTCGGTGCGGAAACTGTTGCCGTATTTGAGCAAAGTTTCGATAAACGATTGTCCGTTGGTATCCTCTTTGAACATTTGTTCGCGGGTTACACCTGGCATAGAATCGAAACCTCCGGCAAGAGCAAGCGACTCAATGGTTTTTTTATTTACAGTGCGTAAATTTACACGCTCTACAAAGTCGTAAATGTCTTTAAAATCGCCACGTTCGTCGCGCTCATTGATGATGTCGAGCACTGCTGCATCGCCAACGCCTTTTACTGCGCCCATTCCAAAGCGCAAAGCACCTTGCTTGTTTACAGTAAATTTGGTGTAACTTTCGTTTACATCGGGACCTAAAATCGTTAGTCCCATGCGGCGAGTTTCGTCCATAAAGATGGTTATTTTCTTTATATCGGAAAGGTTTCTGCTCAAAACGGCTGCCATAAATTCGGCAGGATAATGCGCCTTAACGTAAGCTGTTTGATACGAAACGTAAGCATAACAAACCGAGTGCGATTTGTTGAAAGCATACGAAGCAAACGCTTCCCAGTCGCCCCAAATTTTGTCGGTAAGCTTTTCGGCTTTGGCTTCGTCGCCGCCAATGGGTTTCATAAATTCGGGATTGGCTTTGCAACCGGCAGTGAATAAGACTTTAAGCTCATTCATCATTTTTATTTGCTTCTTACCCATTGCTTTACGCAAAGTATCGGACTGTCCGCGAGTAAAATTAGCCAAAGCCCGCGATTGAAGCATTACCTGCTCTTGGTAAACGGTAATACCATAAGTATCTGCAAGAAAATCAGCCATCAAAGGGTGATCATACACAATTTTCTCTTCGCCATGTTTACGTCTGATGAACGATGGAATGTATTGCATAGGACCCGGACGATACAAAGCGTTCATTGCCACAAGGTCTTCAAAACGATTGGGCTTTAAAGCACGCAAGTGTTTTTTCATTCCGGGCGATTCAAACTGAAACAACGCGGTAGTTTCGCCTCGCGAATAAAGCTCGAAGGTTTTGGGGTCGTCGAGGGCTACATTGTCTATATCTATGGTAATTCCTTTGCTTCGTTTGATGTTTTCGAGGGCTTCCTTTATAATAGATAAGGTTTTAAGCCCAAGAAAGTCCATTTTTAACATTCCAACCGATTCTACAAACTTTCCATCGTATTGAGTGATAAGCAAATCCACATCTTTGACGGTACAAACAGGAATATTGTTCATCAAATCTTCCTTGCCAATGATAATACCGCACGCATGAACTCCGGTTTGTCGTACCGAACCTTCTAATTTTTCGGCAAACTTAAAGGTGCTCGAAACCAAATCGTTGTTAGAGTTATACGCTTGTTTTAGTTCGGGCACAGCTTGAAAAGCTTCTTTGAGGTTTTTGGCATCGTCGGGAATCAATTTGGCGTATCTGTCCACTTCCGAAAGAGGCATTTTGTGCACACGAGCAATGTCTTTGAGTGCCATTTTCGATGCCATAGTACCAAAAGTAACAATGTGCGAAACTCTTTTAGCTCCGTATTTATCTACTACCCAGTCGAGTACTTGTTGGCGACCGTCATCATCAAAGTCGATATCAATATCGGGCATCGAAATACGGTCGGGGTTAAGGAAACGTTCAAAGAGTAGGTCGTACTTTATGGGGTCGATGTTGGTGATTTGAATAGCATACGCCACGGCAGAGCCAGCGGCAGAACCGCGTCCGGGTCCAACGATTACGCCCATTTCGCGTGCAGCTTTTATAAAATCCCAAACAATAAGGAAGTAACCAGGGAATCCCATTTTTTTGATTGTTTCCAATTCAAAATCAATTCGTTCCTGAATTTGAGGCGTTAAATTGTCGCCCCAGCGTGCGTGCATACCTTCGTAGGCAATGTGTTTGAGGTAATCGTCTTCGTTGGTGAAGCCTTCGGGCAAACCAAAGTCGGGCATAAGTGGGTCTGAATTGATTTTGTATTCTTCCACTTTGTCGGCTATTTCCATGGTATTGGTAACGGCTTCGGGCACATCAGCAAAAAGTTTGCTCATTTCGGCAGGCGATTTGAGAAATTCTTGCTTGGTGTATTGCATACGAGTAGGGTCGTCGAGGTCTTTGCCGGTATTTAGGCAAATGAGTCTGTCGTGGGCTTCGGCATCGGCAGCATAAATAAAATGCACATCGTTAGAAGCTATTACTTTGACGTTGTGTTTTTTAGCCAGCTCAAGCATGGCTGTATTTACTTTTACTTGGTTTTCGTATATTTCGGAATCTTTTTTAGGATTGCCTGTTTTGTGTCGTTGCAGTTCGAGGTAAAAATCGTCGCCATAAACTTTTTTGTGCCACCTTATGGCATCTTCGGCAGCTTGCATATCGCCTTTCATAATGTGTTGCGGCACTTCGCCACCCAAGCAAGCCGAGCAAACAATAAGCCCTTCGTTGTATTTTTCGAGCAATTCTCTATCTACCCTTGGTCGGTAATAAAGCCCATCGATGTAGGCAAGCGATGAAAGTTTCATTAAATTGTGGTAGCCTATTTTGTTTTTTGCTAGCACAATCAAATGATAGCCCGAACGGTCTATTTTTTCAATTTTATCGAAGCGCGTGCGGCGTGCTACATAAGTTTCGATGCCCAAAATGGGTTTGATGCCTTCGGCTAAAGCTGCTTCGTGAAACTTCTTCACACCAAACATATTACCGTGGTCGGTAATAGCAATAGCGGTCATGCCATCGTTTTTTGCTTTCTTTACCAGGTCTTTGATGTTGGAAGCTCCATCGAGTATCGAGTATTGCGTATGTACGTGTAAATGAGTAAAATTGTTCATTATTGTTTGTTGTATTTATAGTCGTATAGAGTTTTCAAAAATACGCAAACATTTTTTATTAAAATAGAGGTGTTGAAAAGTATTTCGGCTTTAAAATACTTAATTTGGTGCAAATCAATTACTACAAGCTTGCAAAAAGTTATCAACAAAAGGTTAGAAGATAATAATGAAAAGTGAAACTTTAATAGTTCGTTAAACTTTGCCAAAGTGCAGTTTGTTAATTGCTAAATAGTTAATTATCTTCACAATAATCAGAATAAGTAAACTTTGGCAAAGTTCTGTTATTTAATTCATTAGAAAAAAAATAACGAAGTATTGAAACTTCAGACGCAGTAGAAATAAGTAGCGAACCAAAATTAATTGTCTATTTCGCTTGCCAAGTGCTTAAAAATAAGTAAATAGCGTCTGAAAGAAAAGCCCTTTCTACTATTTGTATTCTTTTCGAGATGTAAAAGTTGTGGTTTCGCCAAATAAATTAGTAATGCTTAATCCTCCTGTTACTTCTGCCATTACTTCGTATTGGTCTTTGACTATGCCCATACGAATTATGTGATTTAAAATAATTCCAGACTTTCGCAATGCTTCGCCAATTAATTTTGTTCTGTGGCATTGGGCAGGATTGCCTTCACTGCACATTATTACAAGGTTAATTTGCTGTTGGCTTGCCAAAATTAAAGTTTGTAACGCTTCAATAAAAAAATCTTTCTTTCCTATTTTTTCATAATCAACTTTTCCTTTTGTATAACAAGTTAAATCAGAAGGTATTCCTCCTAATTGTTCGCCCAAATAAAGGTAATTAATTTTATTCTTTTTAAGACTGTTCTCTAGTTCTGATTTATCGAATTGAGGATTCTTCTTTGAATATGGTTTTGACCTTACATCAATGAGAGTTTGAATATTAAAGTAATTTACTTGTTTAATAAGTTCCTCTATTGTTTTATTTTCGTGCCCTATCGAATATAGTGTAGATTTTTTCATCTCGCAAAGTTATATTTTTTTTGTAACTATTCAACTAGTTTAAACTATTGATAGCGTAACTTGATAGTAACCGAAATTAACGAATTGTTACATTGTTAAATTGTTCTATTGTTATTTTATCATGAAAAATTGAAAAATTTACAATCTTAGCGAACTTTTTCAAAAAGCCACCATTTTTTTACGCTACCAATAGGTTACTAAGAGGTTGTTTAAATATTTTAAAGAATAATTTAATGCAACTCAAACTAAAATATAAATAATTGTAAATCAATAGCCCCGACCTTTAGGTCGGGGCTAATTAAAATAAAATTTAAACAACCTCTAACTGGTCTGTTTATTTTGATAAGAATTTTAGTAGTTGTTTTCTTGCACGTTTTAAATAAGGGAATAAGGTTAGATTAATTGTTACAATTATTTAGTTACTAAGGTTTAAGAAATAAAAGATAAGGTTTTTAAGGACGTAATAAAATTTAACAAAGAGTATTTAATTATTTTCTATAAAAACCTTATTTTTAATTTTTTAACCTTAGTAATAAAGCAAATAGCACAATACTAACCTTATTCCCTTATTAAAACGCAATAGTAGCGTGAAAATTAGTTACAAAAAAAATTATCAAAATAAACAGACCAGTTACTAACCTTGGTTACATGATTCTTAATTTCGATTTTCCATGCTTACGTGTTAATTAATTTATTGTTAAAATGCAATTTAAAATAACAGTACCCCATCTCAAAAGGGGGTATAGTTTAAATAAACATTAATAAATGAGAAATAGGTGTATTAAATTTGGGGGTCTGTTTGATAAAATATATTTTTGCAAACATAATTAACAAAAAGATTACTCAGTAAAAAAAAGCCTTATGAAAAAAGTAGAAGCTATTATTAGGAAAACAAAATTTGAAGAAGTGAAAAAAGCATTGAACCAAGCAGGTATCGAATTTTTTACTTATTGGGACGTGCGCGGCGTAGGAAAAGACCGAGAAGAAAGAACCTATCGTGGTATTAATTACGACACAAGCTCAATCGAACGCACCATGCTTTCGATTTATGTACGCGACCATTTTTTGGAACGAACAGTTACAAGCATTCAAACCGCAGCAAAAACCGGAGAAATAGGCGATGGGAAAATATTTGTGTCGGAAATTGAAACCGCTTACCGCATTCGCACAGGCGAAAAAGGCGGCGAGGCTCTTTATATAAAAGAAGAAGAAGAATAGCGGTGAGCCTCTTTTTATTTTAAACAAAAAAAAACGACAGAATTTAAAGTGCAGAAAAAAACTACGTGTAAGCCTTTGGGCTTTGTACACAACTTCAAGAAAAGTGCTTTGATTCAAAATTTTAAACAAAAAAAATCATAACAAAAGATAAATTATGGAAACAATTTCAATATCATTAGATACCGTTTGGGTATTGCTGGCTACAACTTTGGTGTTTTTGATGCAAGCCGGATTTGCACTGGTAGAAACAGGCTTGACGCGTACAAAAAACACTGGAAATATTATTATGAAAAACTTTCTGGATTTTGCAATCGGAAGTGTTTTGTTCTGGATAGTGGGTTATAGTTTGATGTTTGGGCTAGATGTAGCAGGTATCGTGGGTTTTCCCGATTTTTTTTCAGACAATAGTTACAACAAAACCATACCCGATGCCGCATTTTTGATGTTTCAAACGGTTTTTGCTGCTACCGCCGCTACTATTGTGTCGGGTGCAGTTGCTGAACGTACTAATTTTGAAGCCTATATATTATTTAGTGCCGCTATTACTCTTTTTATTTATCCTATTTCGGGTCATTGGATTTGGGGCGGCGGTTGGCTTTCGCAACTTGAAACTCCTTTCCACGATTTTGCAGGTTCTACGGCGGTACACTCGGTAGGTGCTTGGGCTTCGCTGGTGGGCGTAATTATGGTGGGACCTCGTTTGGGTAAGTACAACGGCAAAGCCAATGCAATTCCAGGGCATAATTTGGGAATGGCAGCTTTGGGAGTTTTTATCTTGTGGTTTGGTTGGTTTGGATTCAATGCCGGCTCGCAATTGGCGGCTTCGGGCGAAGAGAATGCAAAAATGATTTCGCACATTTTTCTTACTACCAACTTAGGTGGTGCTGCCGGACTTTTATCGGCGTTGGCAGTAACATGGATTAAGTACAAACGCCCTGGCATTAGCTTGTCGCTCAACGGTGCGCTTGCCGGATTGGTGGGAGTTACAGCAGGTTGCGATGTTATTAGCCCTTCTGGCGCGGTGCTTATTGGAACCATTGTAGGCATTGTAATGGTTTTTGCGGTTGAATTTATCGACCAAAAGCTTAGATTCGACGACCCTGTGGGTGCAATTAGTGTGCATGGAGTTGGTGGGATTTTAGGCACTTTGTTGGTGGGCATTTTTGCAACCAAAGGTGGTTTATTGTACAACGGCGGCTTTAGTTTGCTCATTTCGCAACTAATAGGAATTGTAACCGTTGGCATTTGGGTAATTGCAAGTTCGTTTGTGGTGTTTAAAATAATAGACAAATTGGTAGGTTTGCGTGTTCCTAAACGTGTAGAAGAAGAAGGCTTAGACCTTTACGAACATGGCGAAACTGCTTATAATTAATTGTTCCATTGTTAAGTTGTTCTATTGTTATTTTATTATTAAAATTTTAAAAACTACAACTTTAGCTAAATCAATTAATTAATAATCTCTAAATTAGAAATTTCTAATTAAAGTCTGTCAAATATACTCAAAATAGCTAGCACCGTTCTTTAGGGCGGTGTAAGTTATTTTGAGTTTATAAACAAACCTAAATCGTATAAACTAATTTTAATCATTTACTTATTTTCAATTATTTAAGCATAAACTAATTCATTATTTTTTTCTGTTTTAGGTTCTAATCCAAAAATAGTTAGGTAATCAAGTTTTACTAGAATGTTTAAATAGAATGAAATTGGAAGTTCAAAACCTTTGACATCAATTGCTCCAATTGCAGCTAATGCATCTGCTATTATGGAAAAATATTTTTCTTGATAATCGCCTTCAACCATTGCATCTTCCGCCCAAATAGCTAAATCATTGGCTGTTATACGGCGGTTTAAGTATTCTAATATCTTATGTGCTAAAATTTCTTTCGTTATTTTCATAGCTTAAATAAAATTGTATGTTAATATACCGATTGCAATTAATAATAAAATAGATAAAATAATGTGCCCTTTGTTAATTGGAAACTTTTCATGAATTTAAAAAAACAAAAAAAACATTCAGCACCTCCCAAGCAAAAAACAAACCGCACAAAGCGGAAATATCTTAAAAACAAGTTGATTTTTCATTTCCGCTTAATAGCCACATTACCAAACTTATCCACTATTTGACGGTACGCAGTGGGTGAGAGAGGCTCACCCACAGTTATTTAGACTGTGGGCAGTTTACTCGATTATCATCTTCTTTTTATTCATTCAATCCGTCAATTACATTAGATATACATTAAATATTTGCTGATATTCAATCATTTACTTATTTATCTG
>JAIFNL010000229.1 GCA_020047755.1 Bacteroidota bacterium | reverse complement strand
CTTTACGAATATTAATTGATAGGCAATTAAGGCTCGATTCAAAGCTTACTGTATTTGATAATTCGGTTCCTACGCTTATATTAAATGCAATCAAAACCGAAATAATTGGCAATAATCGTTATTTGAAACTAGGCTTTGACGAAGATAAAATTGCCTTTATCAACACTTTAACAAAAGTACTTTATGAGCAAGATGGGACGAAGCTCGTGTTTTTAGAGGGTTTAAAACATTTGGAAACGGCATAAAAGCACCAAGTATAACACAAACAGCGAACGACGTTTTTATTTTGCCAAATAGCAATTTATTTATTTACAAACACAAAAAATAAAATACTCATTTAATTTCAAGAGATACTTATTCAAGTATAATTTCATTTTCTGTCTGTTTTATTTTCAAATTGTATGGCTCGGCTATTACTTTTAGAATTGTTTCGAGCGGCTTGTTGTCGAAATGGGTACGCAGTTTGCGAGTCAAAATGCTTTCATTGTTTAGAACAATATGTACGTTATACGCTCTATTTAAGTCTTCTACAACTTGTTGCATTTCTACATTTTCAAAATTGAACTGCTTTGTTTTCCACGAAAGGTAATTTTTATTCGTATTTTGATGTTTCAAAATTCTGCTGTTTTGAACGCTTGCCATTTGTCCGGCAGTAAGTAATACAGCATTTTGTTTGTTTTCAATTTCCGAAACTTGTACTTTTCCGGTGGCTACTAAGACTTCTAATTTGTTATTAATTAATGTATTTACATTGAATGAAGTTCCAAGTACTTTTATCTCGGCTTTTTGAGTTTTAACTACAAAAGGTTTTCCATTCATTTTGGTTATTTCAAAAAAGGCTTCTCCTTCAAAGGTTATTTCACGAGTATTTTCGGCAAATTCTTTGGGATACCAAATTTTTGCTCCTTTATTCAAATGAATAACTGAACCGTCGGGCAATTGAACTTCTTTAATTGCGCTTTGCAAATTATTTTCAACAAAAACTTGCCTACCTGTATTTGAAAAGAAATAGAAAAAAACAACCATTGATAAAGAAATTAATGCAACAAAAATAGCGGCTATTTTCATCGCTTTGTGCAAAAAGAAAACAGGCTTTTTCTCAGGCACAAGCAAATTCTCTTCTTTTAGCTTGTTGTAAAGTTTGTCCCAAGCTAAGTCTGTGTTAAAGAGTTCTGTATGTTGTTTGTTCGTCATTTTGTTATCTTTTTGTTGTTTATTCTTTTAAATTCAATCTAAAAACAGTTAACGCTTTTGTTATGTTTGCTTCTACTGTTTTAATCGAAATGGATAATTTTTCGGCTATTTCTTTGTATTTTAAGCCATCAAATCGGCTCATTACAAATATTTTTCTGCAATTTTCGGGCAACGAATTAAGCGTATCTTCTATTGTTTTATTCATTTGCTGTACTTTCATTTCTTCGTAAGGGTCAGAACTGTATTCTTGCGAACTGTTTTTTACGAAATGAATGTATTTTTCTTCTACTTTTGCATGTTGTAGTTCGAGCAAACAATTATTGTGAACTATTTTGTATAAATAAGCACTTAGCGAGGTAGTTACGTTAATTGTTTCCCTATCTTTCCAAAGTTTGTAAAAAACAGTTTGTACTATTTCTTCTGACTTTTCGGCAGAGTGCATGTATTTTTGTGCATAAATGCAAAGAGGTGCGTAAAGCTCTCTGAACACACGCTCAAATTCCTTTATATCACCTCTTTGTATTTTTTTGAATGCTTGCATGAAAATTTAATGAAAATTTAAGAATTAATTGTATATTTCGTTTTGCCAAGTGCTTAAAAATAAGCAAATAGCAAAAGGTTTGCTCAAAAATAAAATAGCACTGGTGCTTATTTTCGTTTCAATTGTTTTTCATATTTTTTGAGGGCAGATTCAATCGATTCGTCAGGTTCGATAAAATTATGTTCGCCCCAGAAATTCTCGTCGCTAAAAGCGGTTAATTCTTCTTCAAAAATTGCTGTTTTGCTAAGCGATTCTTTTGTTTTGAACTTTTCAATTTTATCACTGTTCCAGTCGGTTATAGCAATTTCGGACATTATTGCATAGCTCGAATTGAATAATCTTTTCTTCCAATTGCATTTGAATTTGAATTCGCCTCGTGAGTAGTTAAAATAATATTTGCCATTATTTTCTTTGTAAGTTGCCAAATAGCTAGTCGAAGTAGGCGTTAATTTCAATCCTACGGGTTTTCTTTTTACAAACATTTCGCTGGCTCTGTCTTTGTCGCTAATGTCGAGACTAAATTCTACCATGCTTATAGCCAATGAATTGGTATTGATGTAAAATTTACCGTTGTACATCGGAAAATCGGGAACAATGTATTTGGGTTTAAATTCAACCACATAATTCAAACTTTCTCTTATTGTTTTGATATCCACAATAGTATATTCATAATACGAACGCAATTCATTGTCGAGCAAAATGTATGGATTTTTAGCAATATCAAACAAAAGTGCAGTATAAGGACCACCTTGCAATTTAACGGCTAATGTATCAGCATTTTTTACATTTGAGCTTTTTCTGCCTTTAAATACTTTAATTTTATCTTCAACATCTTGGCTATAAGATGCTTTGTAAATATCAACCAAAGCTTCAGAAATTCCCAAATATTCGCGACCTTGCTTTACGGTTTCTCTATAAAAACCTGCCGACATAACGGGCTCTGCACTATAATTTTCCGATAATTTTTCTACTACCTTGGTCATTAAAGCAGAAGCATCTTCGGGGCGAACGGTTACTTCGCTTAAGTTTACACTTGTGGGATTCAAATAAACAACAACCTCATCGCCAGTCAATTCCGACAACAGTATTTTTTTTGAAGAATAACCAATGTGCGAAAATTCAACTTCTTTCGCATTAAGGTCGTTTTGAATTTTAATTGTAAATTCACCATCGGAATTGGTAACGGTTCCCACGTTAAATCCCACTACGCTTACATTGCCAAACACAACGTTGGTTTTTGTTTTGCTGTCTTTTACATTGCCTTTATACACAGTATATTGGGCATTTTCTTGAGCAAAACTAAGTTGTACTACAAATATTAACATCGCTAATAAAGTGTACTTTGCTGTTTCTACTAATTTTGTTTTCATCGTTTTATATTTTTAAAGAACCTTCGTTTTGTCGAAAGCTCGGTTAAACTTATTTTTTTTTGTCTTTATACTTCTAAGATAGTTTCGTTTCATTTTACCCTATCTCAAAATTGTTTTTTTTTAAGAAAAATTGTTCATTATAAAATAGAACTAAGTTTGTGAATTTATTTTCAAACTGTTTTTTTTTCTCTTTATACTTCTAAGATAGTTTCGTTTCATTTTACCCTATTCTGAAATATTCTTTTTTCAAAGAAAAAGAAAAGAAAAGCTTGTTACAAGTAGATAAATGTTAATGCTTATCCGCTTTTACATAAATGAAAAGATTCTATTGATTAACAAGCAAATTATTCTATTGTTCTAAAAATAAAACCGAGGGTGTCGCTTGGAGCGACGCCCTCGGTTGGCAGTCTGTAAATTTCATTCATTTTACAAATAGTAGATTGTATATTTTTGCAAAATAGCGGACAAGCATTTAACTGTTTAATAAATCATCAAAGAACAAATGCAATAGTCTTTATATTAGATATTTATTTTTGTAGAAAATAAAATTTATCAACCAAAATAAATATATTAAAAAAATAAATTTTCAAAACAAAAAAAAGTTCTAAATTAGCTGCATAAAAAATGAAACATTTTACTTCTTTTTTATAGAAGAAAATTATAACAAATTTAAACTAAAAAATATATGAAAGTAACAGTAATTGGTGCCGGAAATGTAGGCGCAACGTGTGCTAATGTTTTAGCACAAAGAGAAATAGCCAACCAAATCGTATTGCTCGATATTAAAGAAGGAACCGCCGAGGGAAAAGCCTTAGACATTTGGCAAACTGCACCCATTTTGAATTACGACAGCCGCTCGATAGGTGTAACCAACAAATACGAAGATACTGCTGACTCTGAAGTGGTTGTAATTACTTCGGGCTTACCACGCAAACCTGGTATGAGCCGCGATGACCTTATTTCAATCAATGCGGGCATTGTAAAATCGGTAACCGAAAATGTAATCAAACACTCGCCAAATGCCATTATTATTGTGGTTTCAAACCCACTCGATGTAATGACTTATGCTGCATATTTAACTGCAAAGGTTGATTCTAAAAAAGTATTTGGAATGGCAGGTATTTTAGATACTGCTCGTTACCGTGCTTTCCTTGCCGAAGAATTGAACATTTCGCCAAAAGACATTCAAGCATTATTAATGGGCGGACATGGCGACACTATGGTTCCACTACCACGTTACACAACCGTAGCCGGTATTCCTGTAACTGAGCTGATTACAAAAGAAAAACTTGACCCAATCATCGAGCGCACCAAAAACGGTGGCGGCGAGTTGGTTAAATTGATGGGCACTTCGGCTTGGTACGCTCCAGGCGCAGCGGCTGCTCAAATGGTTGAAGCCATTGTAAAAGACCAAAGACGCGTATTCCCTGTTTGCTCATTGCTCAATGGCGAGTATGGTTTGGACAACATTTACTTGGGTGTGCCTGTTATTCTTGGCAAAAACGGAATCGAACGCATCATTGAAGTGGATTTGAACGACGAAGAAAAGAAACTTTTGAACGAATCGGCTGTTGCTGTTAAAGGTGTTATGAAAGTTCTTGATGATATGAATATTATTTAATTCAATACTTCGTTAATTTTTTTTTTAATGAATTAAATAACAGAACTTTGCCAAGAAGAAAAGCAATTGGCAGCAAAACCGAAGGTGTCGCTTGGAGCGACGCCCTCGGTTGGCAGTCTGTTTTTGCAAAGTAGCGGACAAGCATTTAATTCAATACTTCGTTAATTTTTTTTCTAATGAATTAAATAACAGAACTTTGCCAAAGTTAAAAACTTTGGCAAAGTTAAATAAGAAAACTCTCTAATGAAAAAAACAGAACTACAAGACGCATTGACACTCTAAAAACTCAATGCGTCTTTTTTTTATTTGCAGAATATTTTGAAATTCAAACAAATTTCACACAACAAACAAATACATAAATGATTGAAATTCCAATAGATATAGACTTTATTGACGGCGATGGCTGCCATATTACGGTAAATGTTCTTTTGAACGATACCGAAACAGGACTTTTTATTATCGACACCGGTGCATCAAAAACGGTTTTAGATAAAGAATTGACTGAGCATTTGCTTCAACCCATAAGCCAAGAAGAATTGGACGAAGAAGTAAATCAATCGCTGATAGAAAGGCTAACTCCTGAGCAAAAAAAAGAATTGGGATTAGAAGGCGAAAGCGTTGTGTCGGTTGGCGTTGGACCCGGAAAGATTGATTTTAACTTTGGTGTATTGCAAAAACTGAGCATGGGTAGCTTTTCAACTACTAATTTTCATGTGGCTTACATCGATTTAAGCAATGTGAACAACTTGTACGATGCGCTTGGAAAACCAAAAATCTGGGGCTTACTTGGTGGCGATTTTCTTTTGGAACATCATGCGATTATTGACTATAAACAACGAAAAATGTTTCTATCGGAATAAAATGAATTGAAACAATTGATAAACAACAAAAATATGAAAGTTTGCGGATTTACAATCATCAGAAATACAATCAAATACGATTTTCCTGTACTCGAAGCCATCGAATCGATATTGCCAATTTGCGATAAATTTATCGTATTGGTCGGAAACTCCGACGACGAAACGCTCGAATTGATGAAATCCATTAAATCCGACAAAATTGAAATACATCAAAGCGTTTGGGACGATACTTTACGCGTTGGTGGTCAAGTGCTTGCCGTAGAAACAAACAAAGCCTTCGATTTAATTCCTTCTGAATATACATGGGCTTTTTACATTCAAGCCGACGAAGTAGTGCACGAAAAATATTTACAAACCATACAAAAAGAAATGCAAACCTATGCCGAAAATCCTAAAATAGAAGGTTTACTTTTCAATTATGTACATTTTTATGGCAATTACGATTATGTTGGCGACGAGCGCGGTTGGTACAGACGAGAAATACGAATAATAAAAAACGACAAAGCTATCCGCTCTTGGCGCGATGCGCAAGGCTTTAGAAAAAACAATCGAAAGCTAAATGTGAAACACATCAACGCCGAAGTTTTTCATTACGGTTGGGTAAAAGACCCCAAAACAATGCTTCGCAAAGCAACAGATGTAAGCAAATTTTGGAACGATGACCAAACACTCGAGAAAAAAGCAAGCAATGCCGAGGCTTTCGATTTTACCAACAAATATTCGGTAGCCCTTTTCAATGGTACACACCCAAACGTAATGCAAGCACGCATAGCACGCAAAAACTGGAAAGTAGAGCTAGATGTAATTACCAATCATAGACCTTTTGAATACAAAAACTATAAAATTATAAAATTATAATGCCTTTCTCTAAAATGAAATTCAAAATTATGAATGTTAGTTTAATTTTATATTTTTAGAAAGGTAGATGTAAAAGTAACTATTTTTGTAATTACCTGCAAGCTTTTGGTATGAGTTTTCGGCTATGCTCATGCTAATATAAACTATTTGTCAACATTACGCTTTTCTCTTTTATAATACTTGTCAAAATCTGGAACGTCCATAATAATAGGATAATTGAAAAATGCTTCGCCTAATTCATAATTGCCAAACTTTGCTAAGTATAGATATGCTGGTTGCTTATTTATTATTACAATTTCACCATCATTTTTAATTTTATATTTATAAATTATCTCTCTAATTTCAAAACAATCTGGACATTTATCTGGAAAAAATGTTCCCTCGTCATACGCTTTAATCATGATTTTTGAAGATATTTCTAACTTACTATTTATATTTGATATTATTTCAAAATCATCTTTACTTCGTCCACTAAAAAGGAATTTACTAATTGGCTTATAATTAGATTTGGAATAGGTTATTAGATACATATACCATATATACGGAAGGCTTTTGTATGTTTCTTTATATACTACAATAAAAAAACTGTCTGTTTCTATGCTAAAATTACTCCTATATCCATTTCTGGAATTTAATTCATGTAAATTATATGGAACACCTAAATATTTTTCAACATATTCAGATTTTATCCAATTATACTTTTCTTCTTTGTTCAATAATACTAGTGAATCTTCAATGATTTTTGCTTTATTGAAATTATTGTAAAAATTATAAAATGTTATACTATCTGAATTAGTTGACCTAATTTGTGCATATGTTTTTATATTAAACAATAAAAATAGTATTATTAATGTGGTATTCTTCATAGTTTCTATTTTAAATTTTTCCTTATTTGCGTAACTTGATATATTTCTCCTTTATCAAGAATCCCCCCTGTTTCACTAAATAATTTACCTTGATATTGCTTCGTTTTAAGAGACATTCCATCCCAATATAATCTCAAAAGGTGTTCTGTTCCAATTGATTTATGCTTAGTAATATTACAAATAAGTACTTTTTCATTAGTTTTACTTTTGCCAACCTTTTCACAATATAATACTTCCACCCGTAAAAGTAACTATTTTTATAATTACCCGCATGCTTTTGGTATGAGGTTTTCGGCTATGCTCATGCCAAAAGGATAGTAGTCATTGCGCCAAGCTATCCTAATTTTTAGTTCAATTTTTCTATCTCCTCACGGCTCAAACCCGTTTCGTGCATAATATCTTCGATTGGTTCATCGTATTTGAGCATCTTTTGAGCAAGTTTGATTCTAGCTTCTTCTTTCTGTCGGCGTTCTTCTTTCTCTTTTGCCAAAGCTTCTTTCTCTTTTGCCAAAGCTTCCTTCTCTTTTGCCAAAGCTTGCTCTTTTTGCAAGCGTTCTTGTTCTATTTGTTTTTGATATTTGTCAATTTCGTCTTCTATTTTGCGCTCAGTGTCGAGAGTTAAAAGTAAGTTTTTGTTGTGTGTGGCATTTTCTAATCGGCGAAGAATCTTTTGAAGCAAGGCGTGTTTCTTACTCAACATTTCTTCTTCTACATTGATGTAAAATTCTTGTTCAGGGTCGCGAAGCCAAGGTGCAAAGACACTTAGAATAATTGCCAAATCGTTCTTTAAATCCGGTGGTAGTTTTTCTATTTGTATAAACCACGAGTCGTGCGAGAGCAATTC
>JAIFNL010000240.1 GCA_020047755.1 Bacteroidota bacterium | reverse complement strand
CAAACAAATATAAATTCAAAAAAGCTGTATTATAAATTATTTTAAAGAAAATGAATAGATAAGTAAGTAATAAATGAAATTATAGCTCCTATTTTTGTCAAATATCGGCTATTTTCTTCGCAAATTTTATAAAAATTAATCAAAATGAAAACAACAGAAGCACCTTCTCTTTACAACGACTTAGAAAAATTGTCGATAAGAGAAATACTTGAAAACATAAACAAAGAAGATGCAAAGGTTCATCAGGCAGTTGCCCTTGAAATTCCTAAAATAGAGGAATTTGTAACAAAACTTGCTAAAAGGGTAAAAAAAGGTGGCCGACTTTTTTACATTGGTGCGGGTACAAGCGGAAGGCTTGGAATTCTTGATGCTTCAGAGATTCCACCAACTTATGGAATGCCCGAAGGTGTTATAATTGGCTTAATAGCTGGAGGCGATAAAGCAATAAGAAAAGCGGTAGAAGATGCTGAAGATAATTGGGAAATGGGCTGGAAAGATATGGAAAATTTCGAAATCAACGAAAAAGACACTGTTTTAGGAATTGCAGCCTCAGGAGGTACACCTTATGTAATAGGAGGAGTTACCGAAGCTCGCAAAAGAGGATTGCTAACTGCTTGTATTACATGCAATAAGAATAGCGAAATGTCAAAAGTTGTAGATATTGCCATCGAACCAATAGTAGGTCCCGAATTTATTACCGGAAGTACACGTATGAAAGCAGGAACAGCCCAAAAATTAGTTCTCAACATGATTACCACTTCGTTGATGGTGAAACTAGGAAGGGTTAAAGGCAATAAAATGGTTGATATGCAACTGACTAACAAGAAATTAGTGGACAGGGGCACACGCATGATAATAGAAGAAATTGGGGACATTACATACGAAGAAGCTAAACGACTATTACTTTTAAACGGCTCTGTTCGCTTGGCTGTTGATAGTTTTATGGAAGCTAGTGCATAATTTATCATAATAAAATATACAATATGGAACCCATTGTAGATATTGGAATTTTACATTCGTCAAACATAAGATTTGAACTTTCTGGAAATTATTATTTCAAAGAAGGAAATATAAAAATTAAAGGAAATCAAATAGTTAGCTATCATTTAGGACTCATTAAAATGGGTGAACTTGAAAAACAATTTTCGGAAATAACCTTAATTCCTGAAATTTATGACACAAATTATGTTACTGTTTCTGACGTAATTATCGGAATCAATTTTCATTGGCAACAAAAACAAAATCAGCGCTTTAAGGGAAAAATTGTATTCAAAATTGAAGAGGAAAAAGTTTGGCTCATAAATCATATTCCGGTTGAAGAATATCTAAAAAGTGTCATTTCGTCGGAAATGAAAGCAACCTCGCACATTGAACTACTTAAAGCTCATGCAATTATATCGCGTTCGTGGCTTTTAGCACAAATAGAACGCAGAACAAAAGGTAAGCAAAAAGAACAAACCGTTTTTTCGGCATCAGCAACTGAGAACGAGCTAATTAAATGGTACGATAATCACGACCACAAACTCTTTGATGTGTGTGCCGACGACCATTGCCAACGTTATCAAGGAATTACACAAATTTCAACAAAAAAAGCAAGCGATGCGGTAGCTGAAACTTCTGGCGAGGTCTTAATGTATGACAACTCACTTTGTGATGCTCGCTTTTCAAAATCGTGTGGTGGTATTTCCGAAAATTTTGAGCACGTTTGGGAAAATACACACTTGCCATATCTCACTAAAATAGTTGATAATAAAGAAATTAGTCAATTAGCAAAGCTCGATTTAAAAATAGAAGCCAACGCTCAAGCTTGGATTCTTAATAATGAACCTGCTTTTTGTAATACCAAAGAAAAAAAAGTGCTCGAACAAATCCTAAACGATTACGACCTCGACACCAATTTTTACAGGTGGACAGAAGAATTGAGCCAAGAAAAAATATCCAAATTGATTTTTAAAAAGTCAGACATTGATTTTGGGGAAATACTTTCATTAAAATCCATAGAAAGAGGAGAATCTGGAAGAATTGTTAAATTAGAAATACACGGAACAAAAAAAACAATGACAATAGGAAAAGAGCTAGAAATAAGGCGTATTCTATCTGAAAGTCATTTATTTAGCTCTGCCTTTGTAGTTGAAATGCATGAAATTAAAAATGGAATACCACAAAAATTTGTATTAAAAGGCGCTGGTTGGGGACATGGCGTAGGCTTGTGTCAAATTGGAGCTGCAGTAATGGCAAATAAAGGCTATTCGTATATTCAAATTTTAGAACATTATTTCAAAAATGCAGAAATTTTCAAAAAATATTAATTATATAACTTAATAGTAATCAGAATTATAAAAAAAGTAGGATAACACAATTTTTTCTAAATTACAATAATGAATTAACACATTATTCTATTAGTCTATTATTATTTTATCATTCAAAATTAGTAACGTCGAAATTAATATACTTTTTTAAAAGTTCTCTTCAGTTATACTTTCAAAATTTTAATTATTTTTGACAGCATTATAAAAAAAACCTCAAAATTAATTTTGAGGTTTTTTTTTATAAAATAGTGTTATGCAAATACTTATAATAATTTTCAGTCGAATGTTGTAAATGATTTACAGCTTCGAGGAAAGCACCTTCCCCATTTTTTGCTTTAATAGCTTCGTAAATCTTTGTGTGATAACCTAATGTAATCAGTTTTTCACCATCAATATTTGAATAAATCAGATTTCGCATTCGTGGTAAAAGGGTGTAAATAGGTTCCATAGTTACCTGAATAATAGGATTATGCGATGCCTTTGCTACCAAAAGATGAAATTTGTTGTCTAAATCTGATTCCAATTGAGTATCATCAGGATTGCACTCTGCAAAACTTTTCAGATTTGCTGCTATTTCTTGCAAATCATTTTCGGTACGCTGCTGGCAAGCTAACTTAACTATTTGAGGCTCAAATATTTTCCGAACTTCTATAAATTGAACAATCAAATTTCGATCAAATTGTAAATCATAATACAAATTTAAACTACTAATAGCATCTTTTATATTTAACCCTTTCACACGCATTCCACTGCCCTTAGTTATTTCAATCAATCCTCTGGCACTCAATCGTCTAAGTGCTTCACGCAAAGCTGTGCGACTAACACCAAACGATTCGCAAAGCTCCCTTTCGGTAGGTAATTTAGCTCCAATTGGCAATTTTTTGTCGCGAATAGCAGCTTCGATACGTCGCTCTATTTTTTGGCTCAATGTTATTTTGTTTCCTATTTTCTTAAAAATATCATCCATTTTTTTGTTTTTCTATCGTATATTCTTGTATTAAATCATACAAAGCACTCATTTTAATCTGCAAATATAATTTTTTTTTTTCTAATTTATTCAATTATTTTCGATTTTTATTAAATTTCAATCATTCCCACTCCATTTCATGTTCAGTTTTAAATACAATTTTCCAATTCAAAATGTATATAGAAATAGGTTAAATCATTAAATATTAAACCTTAATATAAAATATACCGACATTAAAATCATTGCCAAAATAATTATTTTTTTTACAGAAAAATAAATTCATACAAATCGAAATGCTTTACCCAAATAATCATTGCTCTTTAATTTTATAAATTAACAGAAATTTATATTTTTGCAAGTTGAGAGAATAGTGAAATTTCAAAAAGTTATTTTCTAAAATGCGCTAATTTTTCATACTAAATACTCATATAAAATATATAAAAATACAATTTTAAAAAATGGAAATTCCTTCAAAATATTTAGCAACACAAGCCGAAGAAAAATGGTACTCGTATTGGCTCAAGCACAAACTTTTTAAATCTGAACCAGACGAAAGAGAGCCGTTTACAATTGTAATTCCACCGCCAAACGTAACCGGAGTTTTGCACATGGGACACATCATGAACAACACGATTCAAGATATTTTGATTCGCCGTGCACGTATGCAAGGCAAAAATGCTTGTTGGGTTCCCGGAACCGACCACGCATCGATTGCAACCGAAGCCAAAGTAGTGAATAAGCTTGCTGCTGAGGGAATTGACAAAAAATCGCTTACGCGCGAAAAATTCCTCGAGCACGCTTGGGAATGGACGCACAAACACGGCGGAATTATTCTCGAACAATTAAAGAAATTAGGTGCTTCGTGCGATTGGGACAGAACCAAATTTACGCTCGACGAGGATTTGTATCAAAGTGTAATCAAAGTTTTTATTGATTTGTACAATAAAGGCTTAATTTACAGAGGAGTACGCATGGTAAATTGGGATCCAAAAGCACTTACCGCTGTTTCGGACGAAGAAGTTGAGTACAAAGAAGAAAAATCGAAGCTTTACTATGTTCGTTACCAACTGAAAGATAGTCAAGACTTTATAACAATTGCAACCACTCGCCCCGAAACTATTTTAGGCGACACGGCAGTTTGCGTTCACCCTGAAGATGAGCGATATACGCACTTGAAAGGCGCAAAAGTAATTGTTCCATTGGTAAACCGTGAAGTTCCTTTGATTTTTGACGAATATGTTGATAAAGAGTTTGGTACAGGTGCTTTAAAAATTACGCCTTCGCACGACGAAAACGACTATATTTTAGGACAAAAACATAATTTACCAAGTATTGACATTTTCAACGACAATGGCACCATGAGCCAAGCGGCTGAACTTTACATCGGAAAAGATAGATTTGATGTTCGTAAGCTGATTACCAAAGATTTAGAAAGCGCCGGAAATTTAGTAAAAATAGAAGAGTATAACAACAAAGTTGGCTACTCGCAACGTAGTCAAGTAGTTATAGAGCCAAAACTTTCGATGCAATGGTTTTTAAAAATGTCGGAATTGGTAAAGCCTGCATTAGAAAATGTTGAAAATGACACGATTAAATTTTCGCCTGAGCGTTTCAAAAATACGTATCGCCACTGGATGAGCAATGTACGTGACTGGAATATTTCGCGCCAACTTTGGTGGGGACAACGTATTCCTGCATTTTATTTGCCCGAAAGCAACGATTTTGTAGTTGCCGAAACGATAGAAGAAGCATCGATTTTGGCAAAAGAAAAAACCGGAAAACTTAATTTAACAGCCGAGGATTTGCGCCAAGATGAAGACGTTTTGGATACGTGGTTCTCGTCGTGGCTGTGGCCAATTTCGGTTTTTAATGGAATCAATGAGCCTAAAAATAAAGATGTTAGCTATTATTATCCTACCAACGTTTTAGTTACCGGACACGATATTATTTTCTTTTGGGTAGCTCGAATGATTATTGCAGGATACGAATACGAAGGCACGTATCCATTTAAAGATGTGTACTTTACAGGAATGGTACGTGATGATTTGGGTAGAAAAATGTCGAAACAATTAGGAAATTCGCCAGACCCGCTCGATTTGATTGCGCAATATGGCGCTGATGCTGTGCGTACTGGCATGATGTTTTGTTCGCCTGCCGGTGGCGATTTGCTATACAACGACAGCTTGCCCGAGCAAGGGAGAAATTTTGGAAGCAAAATTTGGAATGCGTTCCGATTGGTAAAAAATTGGGAAATTGATGCTACTATTTCACAGCCCGAAGCTTCTAAAATTGCTATCGAATGGTTTGAAAATAAGCTAAATGAAGTACTTACGCTCATGGATAAACAATATGACGATTTCCGTTTGAGCGAAGCTTTGATGTCGATTTATCGTTTGTTTTGGGACGATTTTTCGAGTTGGTATTTGGAAACAATAAAACCGGCTTACTTACAACCCATCGACAAAAAAACTTATGACCAAACGCTTGTTTTCTTTGAGAAATTGATGAAAATACTTCACCCGTTTATGCCTTTCATTACCGAAGAAATTTGGCAATTGATAGCCGAACGAAACGAGGGCGAAAGTATTATGATTTCTGAAATGCCAAAATCGGAAAACTTTGACCAACAGCAAATTGACGAATTTGAAGACGTAAAAAATACCATCTCAGAAATTCGTAGAATACGAAAAGAAAAAAACATTGCATTCAAAGAAAGTTTAGAGGTATTTGTAAAAACTACCAACGGCAATTATTGCTCAAAATACGATTCGGTAATTATAAAATCGGTAAATCTTTCGGCATTGACTCAAACCACTGAAAAAGTGGATAATGCAATTTCTTTTATAGTAAAAAATAATGAATTTTACGTAGCTTTGGGAAATTTACTCAATGTGGAGGAAGAAATTGAAAAATTGGAGGCAGAATTGAAATACACTGAAGGTTCGCTCGAAATCGTAATGAAAAAGCTTAGCAATGAGCGTTTTGTAAGTAGCGCACCTGCAAAAGTAATCGAACTTGAACGCAAAAAACAAGCCGACGCCGAAACTAAAATTTCGACTCTAATTCAACGGATTAAAGAATTGAAAGGCGAAGCTTAACAATTTTTTTTCGTTCCATAAACAAAAAAGCCAAACGAAAAATAAATCGTTTGGCTTTTTGTTTTGTAGAAGGGAAATTTGTATATTTGGAAAAAAATTGCATTTGAAAATGTAAAACATTATTAAACCCCAACTTTATGCAACAACAACTTACATTTCAAATAGATAGCGGGCTTTACGATTTTTTGAATTTATACTCATCTCAAACGAAAAAGCCAATACACGCATTATTTGAAGATTTTGTGAAAAATCTTTCTTTACGCTCTTATGCCAACAATTTAGCGACAAATACTGAAAAAAATGAAAATAATAATCAAGAAATTAATAAATTTATCCATTTAGTAAAACAATTCAATTCGATTGAAGAAATTGATTTAGATATAGATAACATTCTTAACGAAAGAAATAGCCCCAATGAACGGAAATTTAGCTTTGATTGATACCGATATTTTAATCTTCATTCTCAAAAGCAATCCTAATGTATTGAAAAACGGTAATTTACTATTCGGTAGATAAAAAACACAAATAATTTGATTATTTTAACCAAAAAGCCAAACGAAAAATAAATCGCTTGGCTTTTTTTTTTTTGAAAAATTAATTGTAAATTTGCTCAAATTTATTTAATAAATCTGTTATAAAAATTATGGAAGCTACTTTTAATCTACCCATCAATATTTTAGACGAAGCATTTTTAAAAAAAATAAAAACCTTATTTTCTAACAAGGCTATTGTTGAATTTAAAGTGATTGATAATGCGTTGAGTGAAACCGATTATTTGCTTTCAATTCCTGAAAATAAAGAAATTCTGCGAAAATCAATTAGCCAATTGCAAGAAAATAAGATTATTAACAAAAATTTAGAAGATTTACTAAAATGATAAGTTTCACGCAAGAAGCTTGGGAGCACTATTGTTTTTGGCAACAAAATGATAAAAAAATACAAACTAAAATTAACGGTTTTATAAAGGAATGTCAAAGAACTCCTTATTCGGGAACCGGAAAACCGGAAGCTTTAAAAAACGAGCTACAAGGTTTTTGGTCTCGAAGAATTAACAGTGAGCATAGATTTATTTATAAGTTTGAAAATGAAATCTTATATATAATTGCTTGTAAATTTCATTATAAAAAATCTTAAAATAAAAATAATCGGTCGTTTTTACAAGAAAAACTTGCTAATTTGCTCAAAATAGACTTAATCTACCCAAGAATTACAAATTTGATAGAAACGAACTTTATGACAGATAAAATTTTCAAGTAAAAAGTTCGCTCTTTTATATATCATCTCAAAAATGCAACATTTACAAATAATTGATAATCAATTACAAATAATTAATCCGTTCAATTAATTTGTCTTAACTATATGCACAAAAGCCAAACGAAAAATAAATCGTTTGGTTTTTGTACACCTCATTTTTTTTATTTATTTTTGGTTTTTCAAAAAAACTTCTACAAAAATTAAAAAATGAACAAAAAACAAGGCAAAATATTAGCTGTTGATGACAATGCCGACATTCTATTTGCATTAAAATTACTGCTAAAACCTCATTTTGAGCTAATTCACACAACCGAAAAACCCGAAAATATAATAGAAATGCACCAAAAAGAAAACTACGATGTTTTCCTTTTGGACATGAATTTTACAAAAGATGCCATCAGCGGCAAAGAAGGATTTTTTTGGCTTAGTCAAATATTAAAGTATGATAATGAAGCAGTTGTAATTTTTATAACGGCTTATGGCGATGTTGAGAATGCAGTAAAAGCCATTAAATTAGGTGCTTCGGATTTTGTTCACAAACCTTGGCAAAATGAAAAATTGCTTGCTACCGTTTCTTCTGCCATCAAATTGAGAGAATCGCGCAAAGAAATTAATCAGCTGATGAACAAGCAAAAAGGTTTAAATGCCATTTTGGCAGAAGCCTTCGATAACTTCATAGGCACTTCGGCTGAAATGCGAAAAGTATTCGATGCCATTCAAAAAGTAGCCGAAACCGATGCAAGCGTTTTAATCTTGGGCGAAAATGGAACAGGTAAAGAACTTGTAGCTAGAGCATTACATCAGTCATCGCGCCGAAAAGACGATGTATTTGTAAGTGTAGATTTGGGGGCTGTAACCGAAACTTTGTTTGAAAGCGAACTTTTCGGGCACGTGAAAGGCGCATTTACCGATGCTCGAACCGACCGCGCCGGACGCTTTGAAGTAGCAACCGGTGGCACTCTTTTCTTAGACGAAATAGGCAACCTTTCGCTACCCATGCAAGCAAAATTGCTTACCGTTTTGGAGCGGAGGGAAGTTATTAGAGTGGGTGCAAATAAACCAAAACCCATTGATATTCGGCTAATTTGCGCTACAAATATGAAATTACAAGATATGATAGCCGAAAATAAATTCAGAGAAGATTTGCTTTATCGGGTAAATACTGTGGAAATTCATATTCCACCTTTGCGCGAAAGGGGAGATGATTTAATCCTTTTAGCTAAACATTTTTTAACTATTTACGCCAAAAGATACAAGAAAAATATTAAAGAAATTAGCCCTGTAACATTCAAGGAATTAAAGCAATACCACTGGCCCGGCAACGTGCGCGAGTTGCAACACGCCATAGAAAGAGCTGTCATTATGTCAGACAATTCGATATTGCAACCCAATGACTTTCACTTGCGCAAAATGCAAAATGCAAAACTCGATGACTTGGAGCTCGAAAGCTACAACCTCGAAAAAGTAGAGCGAAATGTAATCATAAAAGTTTTGAAGAAATACAAAGGAAATGTGAGCTATACCGCAAAAGAACTAGGCTTAACTCGTGCTTCGCTTTATAGAAGAATGGAAAAATATGATATTTAAAAAATTTCAAATAAACCTCATTATCAGAGTTTTGTTGCTAACTGCAACAATTTTCGCATTTGTATATATAAATCTAAAATACAAAAATTTATTTGCAAGTTCTTTTCTACTTTTATTTGCAGTTTTTTACCAAATCTACGCACTCATTCAGTTGGTAAATAAGACAAATGTTGATGTATCAAATTTCTTAGAATCAATACGTTATGCTGATTTTACACACAATTTTCAAGTGCAAGGAATGGGAAATACATTCAACGAACTCAAAGATACATTCAATAGCGTAATGCAGGATTTTCAAAAAATACGTTCCGAAAAAGAAGAACATTATTATTATTTGAAAAATATAATAGAACATGTAAATGTCTCAATTATAGCATATTGCGAAAATGGCGATGTGGAAATGATTAATAATGCGGCAAAAAAAATGTTTGGCATTTCAAAAATAAAAAACATTAATGACCTAAATACTTGGTCGTTAGAACTTGTGCACGAACTAAAAACGCTCAGAGGTGGCAATAAAACGCTTATAAAAGTAAATCAAGAAGAAGATATTTTACAATTGTCTATTTCTGTTAAAGAATTTATAATCAACAATTTAAGTATTTTTTTAGTAACCATAAAAGACATACAATCTGAGCTTGATGAACACGAAATGGAAGCTTGGCAAAAGCTAATTAGGGTACTAACTCACGAAATTATGAATTCCATCGCGCCTATTTCGTCGCTTACTTCTACTGCAAATGTTTTGATTAAAGAGCTTGCTAATCAGATAGATGAAACAAACTCGGCGAATTTAATAGAAACAATTGACGATGTGCAAACTGCACTTCAAACCATTGAAAAACGAAGTAACGGACTGATTCATTTTGTGGAAACATACCGCAACCTAACAAAAATACCAAAGCCAAATTTCTCTATTTTTTCAGTCGAAAAGCTTTTTTCTACTATTATTTCATTGCATAAAGATACGCTAAAGCAAAACAAAATAAAATATACGCTTAGCATAGAACCCAAAAACCTCGAAATTACTGCCGATGAGCAGCTCTTAGAACAAGTTCTAATTAATTTACTTCGAAATTCTATCCAAGCAATTGCTGACAAAGAAAACGGAACAATAAAACTTTCAGCATCACAAAATAGTAGAAATAAGGTAATTATACAAATATCAGACAACGGACAAGGTATTTTGAAAGACGTGAAAGATAAAATTTTTATCCCATTTTTTACCACAAAACAAAATGGCTCTGGCATCGGATTGAGCTTGTCGCGCCAAATTTTGAGGCTCCACAACGGAACAATTAATGTTAAATCAGAGCCCAACGTGGAAACAGTTTTTACTCTCGTTTTATAATTTTCAATATAAAATATGAAATATTCTGTAATTGGTTTAATGTCAGGAACTTCTCTCGATGGAGTAGATTTAATACACGCGTTGTTTTATAGGCAAAATAACGCTTGGAAATATGAGATAAAATCCGCCAAAACTTATTCCTATTCAGATGAATGGAAACAGAAATTACGAACAGCACACCAATTAAATGCACTTGCATTTGTAAACCTCCACAATGAATATGGTGAATATTTAGGCAATCTAATAAATTTGTTTACAAGTAGTTATCTCCAAGAAATTGATTTTGTAGCCTCACATGGACATACTATTTTTCACCAACCCGAAAAGAAAGTTACGTTTCAGCTTGGAAATGGCGCATCTATTGCAGCAACTTGCAATAAAACAACTATTTGCGACTTTCGGACACTTGACGTAGCACTTGGGGGGCAAGGTGCACCGCTTGTACCAATTGGCGATGATTTATTGTTTTCAAAATACGATTTCTGCATCAATTTAGGTGGTTTTGCGAATGTTTCGTACAAAAAAAACAGCAAAAGAATTGCTTATGACATTTGTGCGGTAAATAGTGTAGCTAACCATTTCGCAAACTTTTTCGAAATGGAATATGATAAAGATGGAGAAATAGGAAAAAGAGGAAAAGTAAATGAAAAACTACTTAATGAATTAAATAATCTGGCTTTTTATAAAGAAGTCAAACCTAAATCGCTTGGCAGAGAATGGGTTGAAAACCAATTCCTTCCTATTTTTGATACTTATACACTTAAAATAGAAGATAAACTTAGAACATTCTACGAACATATTGCTATTGAAATATCAGATTCAATTTTTGTAAATGCTAAAAACGATGTTAAAATATTAGTTACTGGCGGAGGAGCTTATAATAAGTTTTTGATAGCGAAAATTTCAGAAATTTCAAAAAAAGAGCTAACTTTGCCCAACGAATTAGTAATTGATTTCAAAGAAGCTCTGATTTTTGGTTTCTTAGGTGTTTTGCGGCTTGAAAAGGAAAAAAATTGTTTAAAATCAGTTACAGGCGCAAAATATGACAATTTTGGCGGTATTATTTATCAACTATAAAACTTAACTATTCACATAAATGTACAAAAAATGGCAACCGACTTCAAAGCAAGAATTTCAACAGAAAAATATAAAAATGAAATAATAGTAATCTTTGATTTCACTAAATTAACAGGCAATGACTTCATTTCAATGCTTAAAATTTCAGAGGAATACATAGTTACAGAAAAGGATTTACTTATTATTTTTGACGTAACAAGTGCAACAGTTTTTGGTGAAGTACTTGAGGAAGCGAAAAAATTTGCAAAAATTATAAAAAATTATAGGCGTAAATCGGCATTGCTAGGTGTAATAGGTGCAAAAAAAATTCTACTACAATCGATACTTTTTTTCTCAGGAGGCTTACATTCAAGGGCTATGGCATTCGATGCCAAAGAAGATGCACTAAATTGGCTAGTTAAGCCTTTATAAAAAATGAACTAAAAATTTGCAAATAAACTAATTAATCTTAAATTTTAATGTGTACTTTACATGGTTTCTTTTATAATTTCTCTTTATTGTATATTCATTGCGGTTATAGGAATGCTGGTTATCATGCTAATATCCATTGCATTATCTTATTTTATCTCAGACAATAAAATGGATATTTTTCTCAAAATAGCGTTTCGCATTTTAATTAACTTGCTTTTTGTAAAGGTTAAGGTTGAAGGTGTAGAAAAGCTTGAAAAACAGATGAATTATGTATTTATTCCTAACCACCAAAGTTTTTTCGACGGCTTTACCTTGCATGCTTTTTTACCGAATCATTTGAGAGGGATAGAAATTGATTTCCATTTTAACTGGTTTATTTATGGTAAATTTTTAAAAATAGCAGGAAACATTCCGATTAATCCAAATAGCATAAAAGATTCATTAATAAGTATTAAAAAGGCAGCGGAGATAATGAAAATGGGAAAGTCATATGTTATTTTTCCAGAAGGAGAGCGTAGCCAAACGGGGAAAATAGGCGAATTTAAACGACTCCCCTTCATGCTTGCTCAAGAAGCAAATGCACCTATAGTTCCTGTGGCACTCATTGGTTTTCAAGAACTTATGCCTGCTGGAACTTGGCGCATAAAACCTCGAACAGTTATTATCAGAATTGGAGAAATAATAAACCCAGATGAAATAAAAAGAATTGGAACTAAAGAGATTGTCAATTATACCCGAAATAAAATTTTAAATTTATATCGCCAGTAATTTTTTTTTAAAAACTTTTACATTGATTTAAAGGCAATTTCAAAAAATTCAATTTAAGCACCATTACCATTTTATTTTTAAGCAAACCCTTTTGCTACTTGCTTAATTTTAAGTACTTAGCAAACAAATATACAATTAATTTTGGCTCATTACTTACTACAATTTTATTAACTAACAGACAAGAAAATGAAAACTTTTTTAAAAAAAATAACCAGCTATTTTAATTTCGCTACAACAATCGCCATCCTTACGTTTTTCCAGCTCTTTTCGCTTCAAAAAATATCAATTGCTCAAGAAGAAAAGAAACAAATTAACACAAGTTTAAATTATGAGATAGGCGCAGTTTTATACAATAGCCAACTCGCTGGCTACAAGCTAAACGAAGCAAACCAACGAAATTATGAAAAAGAAAACATATCGAACTATAAATTTGGCTTATCGTATGCTATCAAAAAACGATACAATATTGGGATATCATTAATTACCAACAATTTATCTGAATTTTCTATTTATGAAAATGCCAAACTCATAGGCACGAATTTGTACAACGAAACTACTCAAACTTACTCCGATTATACGATTACAGACAAGTCGTTAAAAATCAATGACAAATACATTGCACTCAAACTAAACTATTTACTGATTGATGCTCAAAGATTAAAAATTTGTTTAGGTTCTGGTATTAGTTTGTTGCATCTAAAACAAGAGTTTTATGACTATAATAGATATGGAAATTATACCGAGTTATTTAATTATACAACTCAAAGTGTAGCTAAAAATACATTAGGTGTAGAACTTACCCTAGATGCCTCTATCCAACTTTCAAAAATACTTTCCCTTTCATTATCACCAACTTATATTTACAGCCCACAAGAAGCATCTCCTCTTTATCCATCTAATTTTCAATATTTTAGTTTAATCGGAAAAGCTAGTTTTAATTTAGCCAAAGAAAATTTTACTGGCAACGAAAATCCACGAAATACAATAATGTTTTCTATTGGTTTTCCAATTAGTGTAAGCTATGAATATCAGTTGGCAAAAAATAAAGGAACTCATTCACTACGAGGCTATTTAGCAAATTATCTATTTTTCGAAACATTTCCAGGAATTGCTTACAATATTAAATTTGGAAAGGATAAGTTCTTTTTTATCAGCGAGTTAAATACTATTTTGCGGCATGGGATTTCGATTGGTCCAAATATAGGTGTAGAACGCCAAACCCAAAAACTATTTGTGTATCGCTTTACTGTGGGTGCAATTTTCAAACAAAAAGCTATATCCGATGCAAGCGAAATTATACTCCCTCATGCCGAATTTCACTTAGGACGCTCTTTCTAGACTAAGTTTAGCTAAAATATTCATTAAATAAAGCTACCTAATTTGAAAAAAAAAAAGGTAAAAATTACTGTCATAAAAACCATTTATACACTGCATACAAAGCAGAAGGAATACTTTCCATGTAGCCTATTTGAAATTTTGCATCGAGTAGTTCTTTAATTTTCAAGTATTCCGATTTTCCCAGAGACCGTAATAATTGATTATTAGGTATTTCTACAACCAAAGGCGTAATAATTATATCGGAAAAAACAAACAATAGAAACAACCAAACTCCCAACGAACTACTATGAACGAATTGAAAATCAGTAAAATCAGTAGCAAAAACAAGCGTAACCAGAACAAGTAATAAACGAATAACGGAATAATAATTAAACAAAAAATAAAAATCAGACTTTACTTTTGTGAAAAAATAAATAATTCGGTTAATTAGAATGCTCAAGAAAACACCAAAAAAGAATTTCCAAATTAAACTATCAATTGGAATAAAACCCAAACAAAAAAATACTGAAAACCAACGAATAAGCTTAGTTGCCACGTGAATCTTAAATGCAAATTTGGTGCGCGAAACATGAACAATTTTCACTTCAGTTTTTGCTCTAACTTGGTGATTTAGAGGAGTACTTACATACATTTTCACCTCTTTTACATTATAGAAACGTAATTTGTACGAAGCTCCATCAGCAGGCGATTTACCCGTAAAAAAACACGCTTGCTTAAAATTTGGTTTACCAATAAAAAGCTCTTTAAATTTAACGTAGGTAATATTCAAATGCTCTATAGTAAAATATCCTTTTCTATTGGAAAAAATATAAAAAAATAAGCTAATACCAATAATCAATATAAAAAGATAAAAATAATTGCTCTCAAAAAAAAAGCCGTGCCAAATAGCCATAATTGGCAGAAATAGGAACAAAAAAGTAACAAAAAGCAAGATAATTCGACCAATAAATGAAAAAACTTCAACAACATCGTGCCAATAAGTTTTATCAAAAGCTTCTTTCTCTTTTCTCAATTTTTCAGCAGTTCGCTTAGCACGCGCCTCTTCGTGCCGCTTCTTGCGCTCTAAGGGAGTTTCATAAGGTTGTGGTGGTTGATAGTTATAAGTAGGCTGCTTTTTAACTGTTTTTCCATAGTACAAACAGTCATAAGCTTCTAAAATTTTCTGAAATCTTTCGGTTGCATTAATATCTTTATTCAAATCAGGGTGATACAGCTTAGCTAAACGTCTAAATGCAGCCCTAACCGATGATTTATCAGCACCTGAAGGTAATCCTAATATTTTATAATAATCTTCCACTAAAAAAATAAATTTATATGTAAAAAAAAGTGATAGATTACACTTAAATATAAAAATTTATAAAAATTAAAACCCTTTAAACTTAAAAAAGAATAATAAGAAAATTTTTAAAATAGAAAAATAGAAATAACCAATTTAATTATAAAAAAAGAATTCCTTCAAGTGTAAAAATAATATTTAAATACAATACTATTTATTTCACTATGTCTCTTACCGATTCCATACAAATTTTATCATCTAAAGGCGCACCACCTAGCTTAATATATTCACGCATAGCCTCTTCATAAGTCCATTTTTCATACACCATTCGATAGATAGCACAAAAAATTCCAGCTTCGTGCTTACCTTCGTCTTTGGAGGTAAAAAAATACATACCGTCCTGTTTTACAGTAGCTTTTAAAAAACTTTTATACGCTTTTGCATTCAATCCAACGGTTTTATCAAAAGGAATATAATAATATTTTATCCCTTGCTTTTTTGCAGACCCTTTAGCCTCAGCATTTTCGCTATTGCTTATAATTACAGACACACCTCGCTCCTTTAACTTATTGATAGCCAGGTTATTTTCTATCTCGCCACCACGAAGCAAACTATCATTGTAGCTCACAAAAATACCATCAATTCCTTCCAATCTACCAATCGACTTTACTGTGGTAGGTTTTATAAAATTACCAGTTGGCTTACCAGTTAAATCTTGCTGCGCAAAAACATTAACACCTAATAATGAACATATTACAATAAGACATAAAGATTTTCTAAAAAAAAAGTATTTATTCATATAGTATAATTTTTAATTTAAAGAATTTTTATTAAATTGCGAAGATAATTAAAATATTAATCATTATCCTAATAATTGTCAATTAATTGTTTTTCATTTTTTTAAAAATAAAAAAAAACAAAAAAGTAAATTAATTATCAGAATAATAGACCAATTATTTTAATTATCACATCAAAAAATAGCCTTTTAATGTGCCAATAAATTAAAAAAACTGGCAACTAAAAAGCTATAAAAAAAAAATTATAGATATAAAACTTAATTTACTGATACAATGATTTGGAATTTATTTAAAAAAGATAAAGACGAAGACCCAACCTTAGAGCTTGGGAAAAAAATTCAAACGGCACTCCAAAAATCGGAACAAGATAAACGCGAGGCTGAAAAAATGGTAAAAACCATCGAAACATGGGCTGCTGATGCCGTAATCGATAACTATGCAGAGTTCTTTCCGAATGCGCATCTTTCATTTTACCGCGACAAATACAAACAAACAGCATTTATCGATTATGAAAAAATAAAAGCCGAACATGGCTCAAAATTATCATCAGATGTTTTTGAAAATTGCGAAAAAGTAGTTCAAGGCTACAAAAATCAAATCGAATTACAAAAATCGCAGGTTATTTTGTTTGAAAAGCTCTATAAAGAGCATGTAAAAACCAAACAAAAGTACGATGCTATGCTTGCTCGCAATAAAAGGAACGAAGAAATGGAAAAACACAACCAAAAATTGCAAGAAATGAACAATAATACACGCGGTTTGGGCGATATTTACAAAGACGAGTACAGTTTGGAAGATATTAACCGCGAATTTGCCGACCAAGAAACTTATTTTGAAGAATTGCACAAATTGAAGCAGCAATACGGAGATGATTCTAACTTTGACAGTGCTATTGCCTACAAAGATGAAATAGATAAAATTTCAAACAAATTATAATATTCTCAAAATAAATAATTTAGCTATTAAATTGATACGATAACTTCAAAATTATCGTATCAATTTTATAAAAATGCAATAAAAAAAGTGATACAGCAATTCAAATTCCTTTTAGCTACTCTTTTTGTTCTACTTTTTACATTTTCACTTCTTTTTTCTCAAAAAAAATACAAACTCCTTTTTTTTGAGAAAACGACAAATAAAACGATTTTTTTCGGCAACAAAAAATACCAAACTACTTTTTTTGATTCTACGTCTGCAATTTCAGAACTAACTAAAATAATAAACGCCGAACGTTATAAGGGTTTTGCAAGTGCTAATTTCGACTCTATAGCTTTTGATTCGGTGAATATAAAAGCTTATTTCTACAAAGGAAACAAATTGATTATAAATAATATATACTTAATAAACAACGAATTTAATGATGACTCCAAATTTAAGAAAAAAGATTTTTTTAAAAGTAATTTTTCAGAGAAAAAATTAAGCAATTTGCAAAAAAATATTGTAACAAATTACGAAAATAATGGCTTTCCATTTGCAAGCACACAGTTAAATTTTGCGGTAAAATCAAAAGATACTATCGATGCCATTTTAACAATCAATAAGAATAATTTTATCCAATTCGATAGCCTAATTATAAAAGGTAATTTTAAAGTTTCCTCTCGTTTTCTTCAAAAATTTCTTACAATTAATAAAAAAGAAGCCTATTCCGAAAAAATATTTTTAGCGATAGAAGAAAAAATTAATTCGCTAACTTTTATCAAATTAACTCAAAAACCAGAAATTGAATTCACTAAAAATAATGCCAATATTTATTTATCTCTTACTAAAAAACCTACAAATAGTTTTTCAGGCATTATAGGACTCTTGTCTCCCGAAAAAGAAAACGGGCAATTTATACTCACAGGTGATATGCAAATTTTTCTACAAAATACACTTTCTCATGCCGATTTTTTTGCGCTAAATTGGCAAAAATACAAAGCATCATCTCAAAAAATGAACCTAGAATTTCAATATCCCTATCTTTTCAATTTACCTTTGGGGATAAATACAAGTTTGAATTTAAACAAACAAGATTCATCGTACTTAAATTCAATGGCAAGTATTGGATTTCAATATTACTATAAATCAAATAATTACATAAAATTATTTTATCAAAAAGCAAACACTAACCTTTTGAAACTGCAAGAAGAAAACAGTTTTGCTCAGACATCGGTAAATAGCCTTGGATTAGGCATTTACTATAATAAACTCGATTACATTTTTAATCCACGCAAAGGTTGGCTATTGGAAAGTAATTTCAGTAGTGGAAAAAAAACAATTAACTCAGCATCAAGTAGTTTGCAATACAAATTTGAAAATAATTTATCAATTTACCTTCCCATTTTTAAACAAATGACAATTCACATTCAAAATTATTCAGGTATTTTAGAAAATTCCCACCTTTTTCTGAACGAACTTTTCCGCTTAGGTGGTTTACAGTCATTGAAAGGTTTTGACGATGAAAGTATCTTTGCATCAAGCTTTTCTGCAATCAATTTTGAATTAAAATATTTATTCGAAGAGAATTCAAATTTTTTACTATTTTGCAACCAACTCTTTTATAATCAAAAACTTCAGCAAACAATCTCAGACAAAGCTCTCGGCTTTGGAGCTGGTTTTAATTTTCAAACCAAAGCGGGTATTTTTTCTCTTGTTTACGCTTTAGGAAAACAACAAAACCAAACAATGCAGCTAAAAAATGCAAAAATTCATTTTGGCTACATCAACAGATTTTAAAAAAAGCCGTTTTATCCGAAAAAAAGTTTGAAAACGTAAAGATTTTTTTTCTTCAAAAACAGCCTCAATTCTTATCTATTTTACTAGTTATTTTTTCTTTGCAAGCATCAAATTTGACTGCTTGATTCTAATTCCATAGCCAATTCCAAATTCAAGTGGCTTAGCCATGTTAGGAGTGCTATAAATTTTTTGTAAATCAGCTTGAAAATTAGGTTTAAATACTTTTAAAGTACGCTGGTATTTTCCCCAAAATTGGAAATCCCATTTACCTTCCTCAAAGTAATGATAAGGAATACCAGAGTCATCTTGAAAAACATAATCTGACTTTTCTAAGGCAAAATTGCGCATGTGATCCATCCAACCCATAAGGTAAGATGCTGCTTTTAAAAATGTTACATCAACATCTAGCGTGTTCAAATATTTCATGAATCCGGGTGAGGTTTTCAAATGCTCTTGCGAAACATCGTGCGAAAAATAAAGCAATTCGCGCGGCTCAAGGTCACCTTCTTTCATATACGTAATACGACCGCCCGAAACATAGTCATCTTTGGGGCTATCAATATCGCGCTCAGCAACTGCTTGTAACAATTCGC
>JAIFNL010000090.1 GCA_020047755.1 Bacteroidota bacterium | reverse complement strand
CGTTTGGCAATGGGAATACCCGATTTTTGGATAAAAATATTGAAGGAAGAGGACGATGCCAAATGGAACATTGAGCGCATGTATTACGAAATGCTCAACCGCAAATGGGACGTAGGCACGGTGGCGTATGCCGAGTCGCACGACCAAGCTTTGGTGGGCGACAAAACCATTGCTTTTAGGCTTATGGACAAGGAAATGTATTTTTCGATGGCTAAAAATACGCCCAATTTAGCAGTGGACAGAGGTATTTCGTTGCATAAACTTATTCGCTTATTTACTGTTGCTTTGGGTGGAAATGCTTACCTCAATTTTATGGGCAATGAGTTTGGACACCCCGAATGGATTGACTTTCCGCGCGAAGGCAACAATTACAGCCATTTTTATGCTCGTCGGCAGTGGTCGCTTTGCGATAATAAAGAGCTAAAATACCACTATTTGGCTGACTTTGACCAAAAAATGGTGGAGCTAGTGAAGGAATACAAAATCTTAGAAGCCGATTATCCTACTTTTTTGAAGCACGATGACTGGCACAAAACCATTGCTTTTGAGCGTGCAGGACTGATTTTTGTTTTTAACTGGCACGTTAATCTTTCACCTTTCAGTTACGAAATTCCGGTAACAGAGGCGGGTGATTACGAATTGGTTTTGAACTCCGATGTGCCTGAACTTGGTGGTTTTAATCGCCTCAATGTATGGCAAACCTATCATTCATACAGCATTGAGGAACAGAATTTTATCAAAGTTTATGTTCCAAATCGCACGGCTCTGGTTTTTAAACGTGTTCGTTGATTGATTAATGTTTTTCCATTTTAATAGAAAAATAATGTAGAAAATATCAATAATTTGGTAGTGTAAAAAAAAGTGAAAAAAACCACTTGTATCAATTAGCTAACTGCAAGCTCGTCAAGGGTTTTAAACCCTTGACGGGCTAAGCCTTAGTTAGCCAAAGCCTCTCTTACCTTGCTTTCAAATTCCTCCCACTTAAACTCCTTCAAAGGTTTCAAAAAAGTTTCGCAACCTTTTACGAAAACTTCTTTGATGTGCAGGAGGTTTTCTTGGTCAGAGCCTTGCATGATGCGCTCGTAATCTAAAACTAAATAGAGTTCGAGCGTTTTGGTTTTGCGGCGCAGAGATTTGGTTTGTTTGATTACAATTTTTTCTGAAGGTTCAAAGCATTGAAAAACAACACCTAATTTTTCAAAACCTTGAACATAAGTTTGAAAATCAATAGTTTGAAAAATTGTATTTAAGCTTTGATAAATTAAAACCCTTGTTTGAGTTTTTTCATCATAAGCCGCTGTAAATCTGATACTATCCATTATCTATCTATTTTATTGCCCGCAGGTCTGATTAATACAAAATTTCTGTTTAAACATTCTGGCAAATTGGGGTAGTTGTAAATTTTTTCCTTTTCCATCACTAAACATTCCTTTTCGTTGCCTCTAAATTGAATAAAATATTCAAGTTTGTAATGTGGCAAACCATTCGGGTATCTTTGCTCTTGACTGAAGCAAGTTTTTCCATATTTCCAAACCTCTCCTTTGTACAAATAAATACTGTCAGAAGTGCCACAATTGAAGCATGGAAACCAACCATTTTCTGCTGCGACTAATGCGTATTGTACACAATTTTGGTACTGGAAACTGTGGCTTTCGATGCGTTCTATTTCACGTGCCTTTATTGCTAAAATAAGCAAACTGGTTTTTACTGTTATTGCATTTTTCATAAAATAAATTGTTTAGATGCAAACAGCCCTTTTGCGGTTAAAAAAAGAACATAAAAAAAGCGTGGGCTGAAACTTGTTAGCTAAGAGGCATCGCCAAACGCCATTATCCGAACAAGTACAACCCACACTATACGCATATAGCATGAACACACTACACCTTATATGTAGGTATAGTATTATTGTAACTTGTTTTCTCGGATTTGAAATTGGCGATTTCCCTAGCTAGAAAACAAAGTTTACGCTATTTTATTTTTGAAATGATTTTATTCTATATCCTGAATTGTTAAATTGTTGATAAGGTTTAATTAATTGAAATTAGGTGCGTAGCACCGAAATCTTTGTAGAAAAAGAAAATATCCTATTAAAAAAGGTGAGTAGCACCGAAATAGAAAACCATTTAACAGATTTCGGTGCTATGCACCTTACAAAAAAATATTAAATTCTGTTTTTCTACAAAGATTCCGCACCCAAAGGTGCTATGATAATTGTCAATTAATGCAAATATACAAAATAATTTTGAATTGTAGGCTGTGGTTTGTGATTTTTTTTGTGGAGAACGTAAAAAAATAACACGCTCCAACCCACAATATGCTTGATGCGTCAGAAAAAAAATGCGTTGCAACGCAAAAAATGTACGCTGCTACTCACAAAAAATGCGTTGCAACGCAAAAAATGTATGCTGCAACGCAAAAAAAATGCGTTGCAACGCAAAAAAAGTATGCTGCAACTCAAAAAAAATGCGCTGCAACGCAAAAAATGTACGCTGCAACTCAAAAAAAATACGGTACAAGAGAAAAAAAATATGGTGCAAGCAAAAAAAAATACGGTACAAGAGAAAAAAAGTATGGTGCAAGCAAAAAAAAATACGGTACAAGAGAAAAAAAATATGGTGCAAGCAAAAAAAAATAGGCTTCACAAAACGGAAATGGTGGTGCGCCATCTGGAAATGGTGGTGCGCCACCTCCAAAATGCACACCGCAACATAATAATAAAAGCAAAAAATAAACCAATTTAGTACTCAATAAAACAAAAAAAGCGGACTACATGTAGTTCGCTTTTTTTTTGTGTTGCTTACTAATTGATACGATGACTTTAAGTCATCGTATCAATAATATGCCCTCTGTATAATTAGTTAAGCCATTTGTCTAACCACGATTTGAATTCGCGCTGCCACAAAATACTGTTTTGAGGTTGCAAAACCCAATGATTTTCTTCTGGGAAATACAAAAACTTGGCAGGAACTTTCTTCAAAATAGCGGCATTGAAGGCACTCATGCCTTGCGACTCCATAATGCGGTAATCTTTACCTCCTTGAATAACCATAATAGGAGCGTCCCAATTTTGAACAAAGCGATGAGGCGAATTGGCAAAGGTATTTTGAGCTATTTTGTTTGATTTATCCCAAAATGCGCCGCCCATATCCCAATTAGCAAACCACATTTCTTCGGTTTCTAAGTATTGCGCTTCGAGGTTGAAAATTCCATCGTGAGCAATGAAAGCTTTGAAACGTTTGTTGTGGTTTCCGGCTAACCAAAATACCGAAAATCCGCCATAACTTGCACCTACTGCGCCCAATTTTGTTTCGTCCACGTAAGGTTCTTTGGCAAGAGCATCGATGGCACTCAAATAATCTTTCATGTTTTGTCCGCCATAGTCGCCGCTAATTTGCTCATTCCAAGCTTGTCCGAAACTAGGAACGCCTCTGCGGTTGGGTGCAACCACTATGTAGCCGTTGGCAGCCATTTGTTGGAAGTTCCAACGATACGAAAAGAACTGGCTTACCGACGATTGTGGTCCACCTTGGCAGTAAAGCAATGCTGGATAAGTTTTTGTAGAATCAAAATCGGGGGGATAAATAACCCAAGTGAGCATTTGCTTTTTGTCGGTTGTTTGAATCCAACGCTCCTCTACGCGAGCTAATTTGAGTTGGTCGAGCAGGTGTTTGTTTTCAAACGAAAGTTGTTGCTCTTCGCCGGTTTCTTTGTTAATAGCAAAAATTTCGGTCGGGTAACTTGCCGATTGTTTTGCACCTATCAATTTATCCGAAGCCAAAGCCACCGAAACGTAGTTGTGGTCGCCTTTGGTTATGGCTTTTATTTCTTTGGTTTCTAAATTCAAAGCATATACTTGAAAACGAGCGTGATAATCCGAAATGAAATAAATCTGTTTAGAATCGTCAGTCCAAACCAAGTGCGCTACGTTTTGGTCAAAAGTACTTGTGTAGTCGGTCTTTGCGCCTGTAGCTAAGTCCATTACAAACAAACGATTCTTGTCAGCCTCGTAGCCATCGCGTTCCATACTTTCCCAAGCTATTGATTTTCCATCGGGCGAGAAGGTAGGAGCAATGTCGTAGCCCATCATGCCTTCTGTAATATTTTTATGTTCTTTTGTTTCGATATTGTATAAATAAATATCTGAATTGGTCGAAATTGCATACTCCATTCCGGTTTTTTTGCGCGAGGTGTAAGCAATTGTTTTCTGGTCGGTACTCCAAGCTACTTGCTCCATGCCACCAAACGGTTTTACTGGCGCATCGTAAGGTTGCCCTTCGAGCAAATCAACCGAATTAATTACTTTCTTTCCGTCGAAGTCGGCAAGGAAAATATGCGAATAAGTATCCACCCAAGTATCCCAATGGCGATACATAATGTCGGTCATAATGCGAGCATTAGCTTTTGGCAGGTCGGGATACATATCTTGAACGGTTTTATCTACTTTTACTTCTTTGGCATAAATAAGTTTTTTGCCATCGGGCGAAAATTTAAAACCATTTACATCGCCTTCTATCTCCGATATTTGTTGGGGCGAAGAACCATCTGGATTCATAGTCCACACCTGCATACTTCCCGAAGAAGCATTTAAGTAAGCTATTTTTTTACCATCGGGAGTCCAAACAGCCGAATATTCGCTGTCGGGTGTTTTTGTAATTTGCTTCAAATCAGAACCATCGGGTTTCATAGTAAAAAGCTCGCGATTGCCTTTATTTTCGGCAACACTGTAATAAGCAACACTATAAAGCACAGTTTGCTTATCGGGCGAAACTTCAATTTCGCTAATTCGACCAAACTTCCAAAGCACTTCGGGAGTCATAATATTGCTTTCCAGTTTTTCGGTGCTTTTGCCAATAAGAACAGGATTTTCGGTTGTTTCGTTTGCTGTTTCCGGTTTTTTGTCGCCACAAGCCGAAAATAGCCAAAGGGCTAATAATGAAATAGCTATTTGTTTCATGTTTTTGGTTTTATGTTTTTTTTGAGTTGAATTGTTATTAATTTTATTGGGCTCAAATTTGATAATTTTTAACTTCAAAAGCAAAAAAAAATAAAGAGCTAAAATGAGATAAAAGATAAAAGGCAAGGCATAAGTAATAAATGCAGAATTAAAACCGTATGGCTTGTTGCTTTTTTGCAAAAAATAAGTATCTTTGCAACACGATGATTTGTAGCAAACGCAAAATTAAATAGTATTTAGTAAAAAAAGCCACGGCATAAGTAGGTTGTATTAAAGTTATAGTACATTATAAAAAAAGAGAAAATATGAATAATAAATTACTAATAGAGTGGTTAAGTCAGTATAAA
>JAIFNL010000124.1 GCA_020047755.1 Bacteroidota bacterium | reverse complement strand
AAGCTGCTGCTTCAATTCGGTCTTTGCACATTTGGCAAAGCCCATTAACAAAGATTGTTACATTTTGTTGGCTTTGCGCCAGTACGCTTTGGGTTAATACAAAAACGGTAAAACTTATTATTATGATTATTTTTTTCATTGTCTTATTTTTTTTAAATTATAGCTTGGAATTGACATTGTTTAAAAAAAAGGTTTAATTTTCCCTTAAAATCTGCAATACCTGACAGATTTTTTCTGTAAATCAAACTATTAATTCTAATTATCGAGACTCAAACAAGTAAAATTTGTCTGGTTTTCATTTTTTTTAGAAAATAGTTTGCTTTTTATCAATTTTTGAGCTACTTATTATTTTTTGATTTTAAATTTTATGTAGTGCTTGAAAGAAAACGCATCTTTTGCATTATTTTGAGATTTCAAAATATTTAAAATCTGCTGTTTTTGTTCAAATACTATGTATCAGTAAAATAGGGATAAACATAGATTATTATTTATTGAAAAAAGAAAATCAATAAATAACAAAATACCAACTGATACAAAAAATAAGGAATGATTATGCTTGAGGCGGGTGCCAAATAGAATTGACAGTGTTGGTGTATTTGTTCTCTTTGTATATAAACAAATCATTTTCAATAAAGAAACAATTAAATTGCAGTGCTATTAAAGAAGAAAAAATTGAAGCACTTATGTGAGTTGCACAATGGCAATGGTCTTTGCAATGACAATTTTCGCTACAATTTTTACAAGCTTTCTTTTTATTGGCACTAGGTAATTCTTTCTGTTGCGAGAAAGAATAAGAATTTTGGGTTTGGTTAATGGTTTTGTTTTGAGTATATTTTTGGAGATTAGTACAGCAATCACTTTTACAAGCAAAAAGTGCTTGCGTGGAAAGCAAATTGATAAATGCCGTCAAAAACAATATGTTTACAAATAATCTCAACTCAATGCTTTGAATTAAAAAATAAATACTAAAATATCTTTATTTGTAAGATGCGCAAAACTAGGTAAAAAATTTTAATTAAATTATAAATTTTATTTTTTTAACAAAACAAAAATATATACAAAACAAAAAGCGAGAATAAACGATTTAATGTATTTTGATAATCAATGCTTTAATTCAATTTAAGAATTTTTAAATAAAAAAAAGATTAATTTGATTTAAGTTTGCGCAAGTTTTGTAAAAAAGATGTGTCTTATTTTTAAAAAACAACAAAATAGTTTTCACTAAAATTTAGAGTATTGCTTTATTTTTAGAAATTTAGATAAAAGAAATAAAAAAATCACAATTAAAACAATGTTTATGAATAAATTAGTATTTTCTACCCTTACCACAATCTTAACCCTATTTTTAATTTCAAGCTCAATTGCTTTGTTTGCGCAAGGCGGACAAGGTGGCGGTATGCAAGGCGGCGAACGCCCAGCTATCGGCATTCTCAAAGGAAAAGTCATTGACCAATCGACCAAAGAACCTGTTGAATATGCAACTATTTCTATTCACAATTTGCGCGATTCGAGCTTAGTTACCGGTGGCATTACCGATGCGAAAGGTTCGTTTAATATCACTGAAATTCAGCTAGGTATGTATTTTGTGAAAGTTGGTTTCATAGGATACGATGCAAAAATTATTTCGCCCATCAAGCTTTCGCCCAAAGGCGATGGAATAGAGCAAGATTTGGGTGAAATTATACTTGGCTCTAGTTCTCAGCAAATCAAAGAAGTAGATGTTGTAGCCGAAAAAATGGTAGTTACCAATGCCATTGATAAAAAGGTGTTTAACGTTTCGCAGAGTTTTGCAAGCAACGTATCGTCGGCTTCCGAAATTTTGCAAAATATCCCTTCGGTTGATGTGGATATTGACGGCAACGTTTCGTTAAGAGGCAGTGGCAATGTGCGCATTTTGATTGATGGCAAACCTTCGGGCTTGAGCAGTGCCGATTTGATGCAACAAATTCCGGCTTCGAGCATCGAAAGTATTGAAGTAATTACCAATCCTTCTGCAAAGTATGACCCTGAAGGTATGTCGGGAATTATCAATATTGTGTTGAAAAAGAACAAACTAACCGGATTCAACGGAATGGTAACCGTTAATGCAAGCCCTGGAAATATGTACACCGGAGGGGGACAGATTAGTTACAAAAATAAAAACCTGAACCTATACGCAAACTACAATATGCGTGATATGGATCACGAAATGACTTCCGATATTTACCGCGAATCGTATTACAACGGCGAAACGACTATCTTAGACCAAACTGGCGAAAGACTTTTCAATATGGCAGGGCAAATGTTCAAAGTAGGCATGGATTATAGTTTTAACGACAAAAATACCATCTCATTGAGCAGTTTAATAAATACACGTAATTTTAATGCAAATTCATATACTTCAAATAGTTATTTAGACGGAAATCATTTAATTACAAATACTTCCGAAAGAAATAGTATAAACGAAAATGGCGGCGGTGGTTATGATTTGACCCTTAATTATTTGAAAAAATTTGCCGATAAAGGGCACGAATTGAGTTTTGATGCAAATTTTTCTAATTTTAATATGGAAAGTAACGGAAGCTACAACGAAACATTTACTCCGGTAACTGATATATTGTTGCAAAAAGATTTCGGAACTGTTGATAGAAATGCGTATCAAGCTCAATTGGACTATGTGAAAACAAAAGGAGATAATTCTAAATTTGAAGCGGGTTTGAAATTTCAAAATACCGACATAAGAACAATTTATTCGCAAGAAGCTTTTGATTATGACTTGAATAGCTATGTGGAAGACCCAGACTTAGCCGATGACTTCAATTACAACGAAAAAATTGCAGCCGCTTATGCTATTTATGGCAAAAAAGTTGGTAATTTCAGCTTTCAAGCAGGTTTGCGAGTAGAACAAACCGCTACCGATTTTACGCTTATGAGCACCAACGACCATTACATTAACGATTATTTTGCCTATTACCCAAGTGCACACGTGCAATGGGAAAAACAAAAAGGCGAAACCTTACAATTGAGTTATTCAAAACGTGTAAATCGTCCACAAGGTCGTTCGTTGAACCCACGTGTAAGATACGATGACCCATTAAATTTGAGCAAAGGAAATCCGTACTTAATGCCGGAATACATAAATTCGGTAGAGTTTGGTTACATGCGTTATTGGGAAAAAATTTCGATAACCTCATCGGTTTATTATCGTCAAATAGTGGACATGATTGCCGAAATTACAACTGTTGATGCCGATGGAATTTCAATGACCACTTCCGAAAACATTGCTTCGGGAAGTAACTACGGATTTGAATTGGTTTTCAACGCAAGCCCTTACAAATGGTGGAATTTAACACTAAGTACAAACATTTATCGTAGCACCATCGATGGCTCTAATTTAGAAGTTGCCATGAACAACGAAGGCACTATTTACACTACTAAATTGATGAGTACTTGGAAGATACAAAAATTATTTGATGTTCAACTATCAGGTAGATACCGTGGTCCGCAAATTATGGCACAAGGCGAAATGGAAGACGAATACTCGTTCGACCTTTCGCTCAAAAGACAATTCTTAAAGAACAGATTAACAGCTACTATACGCATCAGCGACCTATTGGATAGCGAACTTAATACATCGACCATGAGCAGCTCTAATTACTACCAAACGAGCGAAAGAAAACGCGAAAGCCGCTTTGTTTACGGTGGATTGACTTATACTTTTGGTAAATTGTCGCAACAAAGCAAAAAGAAAAGAGGCGATATGGAAGAAGGAAACGGTGGCATGATGGATATGGATTAATAAAAAAACCGGCATAGATTTATTTATTATTGAAACAGGTGGCTTTAAGCCATCTGTTTCAATTACACCTCTATTTTTTTACGTTCGCAGAAAAAAAAGCAGCATTCCAATTTACAAAACACAAGCAACAAATTCACAACTAAAGATACACAACCCCAATTAATATTAAAATATAAATATTTTGTTTGTATTTTATGTTTTAATAGGACAAATTGAATTTTAGTGTTTTCATTTTTTCAAATTTTAGCAAAATTGTGTATAATTATACACGGCATTTTGCAGCGCGAATAGGCACTAAATAAGTATATATTTGATTTTTAGAAGTGAAAATAACCACTTAATAAGTATATATTGCATTTTTGGAAGTGGAAATGACCACTTACTATTTATAGATTTGATTTTTAGAAGTGGAAATGACCACTATGTAACTATAAAACCCATTTTTAGAAGTGGAAATGACCACTTAGTAGTTATTTAGGGGGTTCGTTGGGCTGAAAAGTGCGTTTTATAGTTATACAATGGTCATAAAATTTTCAAAAAGAGCCTTGTATAACTATACAATGGTAGTGTGCAAAAAAATAATGGCATACTAGTAATTGTATAGCGGTTATTTTTATTTTAAAAATGAGGCTTGTACCGATAATAAGTATATATTTTTTTTTCCGAATTATTAATTTATAATTAACCAGTGTATTTTATCAAAAAAAAACACTCAATATAGACCTTAAATTGAGCTAAAAAACCTAATTGAAAGGTGCAAAAACAACCATAAAAACCTTATTACTTTTTTTTTTTTTGAAAACAATGAATTAATTTATCCGACAAACCGCCCCAAAGGGCTAAGTGGATTTAATTTCAGCCTTTTAACAATATTAGCCCATCAATTAAACCATAGACTTTTTAAAAAAGCCCTCTTGCTTTGAGTTCCAAGTATTTGTTGATGGTATTGATGCTCAAATTTTGAGGTTCGGTCAAAATAGAATGAATGCCATGTTGTTGCAATTCCTTCACAATTAAGCGTTTCTCGTACCGAAACTTTTCGGCAATCGTTTTGATATACACTTGCTCCAAAGTAGCCGTTGTTTGGTTTAGCAATTTGTTAATTTCGGTATTGTCGAAAAAAACAACAATAAGCACATGATTTTTTGCCAACTTACTTAAATATTTCAACTGCTTGCGCATCGACGAAATACCTTCAAAATTTGTGTATAAAATAAGCAAACTTCGGTGTTTTATTTTCCGATGAATAATAGAATAAACAAGCTCAAAATCAGGTTCTTTGTAATTTGTTTGCTGTTTGTAAAGCAATTCCATGATGTTCATCACTTGCTTTTTGCTTCTCTCGGCTGGAAGCAAGGAATGTATTTTGTTTGAGTACGTTAGAAAGCCCGCTTTGTCGTGCTTGAGCATAGCAATATTAGAAATTACAAGGCTTGCATTGATGGCATAATCGAGCAAACTCATGCCTTCAAAGGGCATTTTCATATTGCGCCCCATATCTATAAGGCTGTAAACTTGTTGCGACTTTTCGTCTTGAAATTGATTCACCATCAATTGGTTGCGTCTTGCTGTTGCTTTCCAGTTGATGGTTCTGAAATCGTCGCCTTTGGTATAGTTTTTAATTTGCTCAAACTCGTTGTTGTTGGCTATTCGGCGTATTTTTTTCACACCTACTTCGGTCAAACGATTGGAAATAGCCATAATTTCGTACTTGCGCATCTGAATAAACGACGGATAAACAGGCACATACGCATTGCGGTCGAAAACAAATTTGCGTGAAGCAAGCCTAAAGAAGCTCGAAACATAAATATTTAATGCACCAAAGTGATATTCACCACGTTCGTTGGGTTTGAGCTTATAAAGAAATGTTTTTTCCTTGCCCGAATCTACTATTTCATTGATTTCAAAATCACGTACTTGAAACTGAAAAGGTATTTCATCAATTATCCTTACAAAGACTTGAAACTTGTAATTGTTCAAAACATAAAGTTTTATGGCATTCTCGTCGCCATTTGAAAGTCTTTCGGGCACTTGCCTATTGGCAAGAATCGCTTTTTGAGGCGCATTGTAAAGCATGAGCAAATCAACAGCAAACCAAAGCACAAAAAGCCAAAACAAGGCTTTACCCACCGCCAAAAAAAACGGAAAGAAAAAACCAAACACAAACACAGTAACTATTCCGGCAAAAACCCAGAACAATAAATGATTTAGATATAAAGACTTTATGAATTTCAATGTTTTATCGTTTTTATTAACTAAACAAATTGATAACGTAACTTGCTATCAACAAATTAATTATTCAATATTTTTAACCAATTTTACAAAATTGGCAATTATTGTTTTGCGCAATGCAATAAATTCTCTATTTTGATTAATTTTCTCTATTTCAATCTGTTTCAACAAAGATAAAAAAGATATAAGCTCGGAAATATCCTTTTTTTTATCAAACATTATTTTTTGCCTATTGATTATATTTTTAAGGTCATTCAAAATAAGTAACCTTTTCTGAACCAATTCTTTTCTATTCAAATCGCAACTATCAATAGTATATTGCACTCTTTCATTTAGCGAAGTAACATACCCCGTTTTTTCGCCAATTAGTTGAAAAAGAATAGTATCGTCAAAGAAAACTTGGTTTTCTCTTTCTGGGTTTACTAGCAAAGGCTGTTCTTTTTCATCTAACTCCTTTGAAATAGTCTGAAAATCAATAAATTTCAGTAACTCAAAATCGTCAATTTCCTGTTTTACTCCTTTTATTGCAAATTTATTGCTTTTTTTTCTATTGCATTGAGCGCAGCAAAACAATAAATTATCCCAACTAAAAGACAACCAATAATAGATACTTTTGGGGCGATAATGTTCTATATTTTTATCAGTATCGTCTAAATTTTTCTCGCAATAAGCGCATTTATTATGATAAATTTCTATCAGTTTTGATTGAACATCTTTGGTTTTATAAGCCAAATTAGACACGTATTTTTTAGCCTTTTTATTTTCTAAAAAGGCTTTTTCGCGAGCTTTATCTATTAATGATGCCGGAATATTTTCTATATTTTTAGTTATAGCTATCATTAAAATTGTATTTTATCAAGTTCCTCTTCTATTAGCTTCATTACCTTTTCATCGGTCAAATTGGGCTGTTTCTTTATATTTTCGCTTATTTTTTTATGAATTTGCGAATAAATATAATCATCGCTACTAATAAATTCTGGTTTTATATCGTCGGTTGTAAAAGTATCTAATTGCCATAATAGCGAAGTAATAAGGCTGTTAGCTGTCATATTTTGCATTCCTATTTTGGGACTGGCTATTTTGGTATTTCCATCTTCTTTATACACTTTATAAAAAATTGCATCTTTTGAAGCACCAAGCGTAAGCACCGGACTGTGGGTAGAAATAATAAATTGAACCTTTGGAAACCAACTTCTTAGCTTACGTACAATTTCATAACTCCATTTTGGGTGAAGAAATAAATCTAGCTCATCAATCAAAACAATTCCATCTAATTCACTGGTTAAATGAGCATTAGAATTTTGCGGCATATCAAAAAGGCGAGAAATCATATCTACTACCCAAATCAAAATACTTCTATACCCGTCTGCAAGTTGTTCAAAACTAACCAAAGTTTCTTTTTCAGAGAAAAAAACTTCCGTATTTTTTTCGCCTGCTTTTACTTCTATCATTACATTTTGGTGCAATAAATCTTTGAGTAAATCTATTGCATTTTCTAAATCGAAACCCGAATCTATTTTGGAAACATTTTTTTTGTAAAACAAATCGGAAAGCCAATCAACAGGGTGTATTAATTTATAATTTTGAGAAAATAAAGACATAAAATCATGCGACTTTTTTAAATACTCTGTCTGATTATTTCTATTTGTTCCATAAGCAAAAACATTAGGGATATACGAAAAATCATTGGCTGCATTTGAAATAACAAAATCGTCGGTAATATCGGCTTTTAATTCTAACAAAGGATTTGATTTTATTACATTTAACACTTCTGAAATAGTGCTTGGTATCTGGCTTTTTATAAAATTCCCTTTCAATGCTAGGAATATAGCCTGCAATAAAATTGTTTTTCCGGCTCCATTTTCGCCAAGCAAATAAATTTCTTTGCTTTTTAAATTTTTAAATTCTATATTTTGAATCGAAAAATAATTTGCTATGCTAATACTGTTTATATATCCTTCTATTTCAATAGCTTGTAATGTATTCGACGACACTTTTGTTTCATAAACCCAACTTAAAAACTGATCAACTTGTATTGCTATCGGATAATTACTTTCCGATTTAGGCAAAACTATTTCTTTATATAATTCAATTATTGGTTTAATTATGTGTTGGTATTTAATATATTTTCCCCATTCTTTGTCGTTTCGCTCTTCTTTTATGCTGATTTCTAAAAATTTAATTGCTTCTCGGTCTCTATGATTGTAAAAAACAAAATCATTTGCAAATTTTTGCCCAATTATCTCACTTATTGCTGAAATACCCCAATACTTTAATTTATACTTTTTGTTGGAAAGTACATTTTTCAATCGTTCGTTTATCTCGTTCGTTTTATCTTCGGTTTCAAATTGCTGTGTTAAATACAAAAAAGTTTCTTTTAATTTGTCTATTTTATTATTTTCATCGTTTGTGGCTCTTGTGCGAGCTAGCGGCAACGAATTAAACGAATGTATATGATTACCAAGTTCTTTTACCCAATACCAATCCAATTGATTTATTCCTTTGTCAAAGAAAGTTTGAAAAAAAACATCAAATTTATCTAAAAATGTTGCTTTTTCGAACCATACTTTTGAAATAAGAGCAAACTCGTTAAGGTATTTAATGACTTTTGTGTACATATTTTTTCTATAAAAATTTTCGAACTAAAATACTTACCTTGGCACTTCTACCGAGTTTAAAATTTGCTTGATAATTTCATCGGGGCTAATGCCTTCCATTTCCTTTTCGGGCGAAAGGATAATGCGATGACGCATAACAGGATACGCCATTTCTTTGATGTCGTCGGGCGTTACAAAATCCCTGCCTTGAATGGCGGCGTAAGCTTTTGCCGAATCCATGATTGCTATTGACGCTCTGGGAGATGCACCCAAATACAAGGCATTGTTGTTGCGTGTTTTGTTCACAATTTGTGCTATGTATTTTATCAAATGCTCCTCTATCACAATATCTTTTACAATTCTTTGGTATTCAATAATTTGCTGCTTAGTAAAAAGAGCCGTCATTTCTTGTACTTCGTTCTTACCTTTTCCGGCATTTTTATTTTTCAAAATCTCGGTTTCTTCTTCCAAACTTGGATAATTTACCGTTATTTTGAACAAAAAGCGGTCGAGCTGTGCTTCGGGCAAACGGTAAGTTCCCTCTTGTTCTATTGGGTTTTGGGTAGCAAAAACAATAAAAGGCGCTTGCATGGGGTAAGTATTGCCATCGATAGTGGCTTGGCGTTCTTCCATAACCTCAAAAAGAGCGGCTTGCGTTTTGGCAGGAGCACGGTTTATTTCGTCGATGAGAATTAAATTACCAAAAATAGGACCTTTGTTGAACTCAAAAGCAGAACTGGATAAATTAAAAACCGAAGTTCCCAAAACATCGGTAGGCATCAAGTCGGGAGTGAATTGTATGCGCGAGAAATTAGCGGAAATACTTTTAGCCATCAATTTGGCTGTAAGTGTTTTAGCAACACCCGGCACTCCTTCTATTAACACATGCCCATTGCTCAAAATGGCTACCAAAATAGAATCTACCATCTTTTTTTGTCCCACAATAACGGTCGAAATTTGTGTGCGCAATTTTTCAGTAGCTTCGTTAAGTACTTTTAAATCAATTCTATTTTCAAATAAACTATTTTCCATTGCTTGCTATTTACTTTGAAATTTACTTTTTGTTTTGTATTTCTTTTTTCCAATACAAAAATAGAAATTTTTTTTTTAACAAAAGAATAAAAATCTTTTTAATTTTGCATAAAACTTGTATTAATAAAGAAAAACTTTCGTTTAAATACATGTATTCAAAAAAAAGTTTTTCTTTTTTTAATCCTTTAGTGAACTGTAACTAAATCAACGCAAAAAGGTAAAGTTTACAACATTTAAAACAAACCAGACAATGTTATCACTTGCAAAAAAAACAGTTTTGATTGTTCTATTACTATTTTCGGCAAATAGTTTTTTTGGACAAGTTAAATTTACAAATTTTCCCGATAGTGCAAAAACAGGCATCGTTTTGAATTGCATCGAAATTGATGGACACATTGTTCCGCACGTTTTTATTCGAGAAATAATTATTTTACCGCCACGCACATTCAAAAACAAGCGCGAAAAAGAACGCTATACTCGTTTGGCTCACCATGTTAGAAAAGTATATCCATATTCGCAAATTATCAAATACATGTTGCTTGATATTGCCAAAGAAATGGAAACGCTGCCCAACGAAAGGTCGAAAAATGTGTATGTGAAGCGCAAAGAAAAGGAACTGAAAAAAGAATTTGAAGGGCAACTGCGGCAACTGACTTTTACGCAAGGGCGAATTTTGATAAAACTGATAAACAGAGAAACAGGCGAAACAACTTTTGATATTGTGAGGGATTTAAAAGGCTCGCTTTCAGCATTTTTCTGGCAATCGGTAGCTGTTATTTTCAATTCGAGCCTTAAATACGAATACGATGCCAACGGCGACGACAAACTGATAGAAGAAATAGTAGTAAGAATAGAAAACGGACAACTGTAATGAAAAATAACTGGAACAGAGACAAATACATCGAAGCGTGGGATTTTGCAACGCTAAAACATAGAGGACAGGTTTATGGAGCTAAAGAAGAAGGAGTTGAGATAGATTACATCAACCACATTGGCGCAGTAAGCATGGAAATAATGTGGTTTTTGAGCAACTCTCAAAATAGCTACAATGCCGATTTGGCGTTGCATTGCGCCATATTGCACGACACGTTGGAAGACACCCAAACCGATTTCGCGGAAATAGAAGAACTATTTGGAAATCAAGTTGCCAACGGAGTGCTTGCCCTTACAAAGGACAAAAATTTGCCCAAAGACAAACAAATGACTGACAGCCTCATGCGCATACAGCAACAGCCCAAAGAAGTTTGGCTAGTAAAAATGGCTGACAGAGTTTCAAACCTTTGTGCACCACCTTTTTACTGGAAAAATGAAAAAATAATCTCCTACCAAAAAGAAGCCGAAACAATTTACAATGCACTCGCTTCGGCTGATAGTTTAATGGCAGAGCGTTTGATGGAAAGGATAAAAAAATATTCGATTTTTCTTAAATAAAGTCAAAAGAAAACCGCACTCGATGCGGTTTTTTGCTATTGATACAATTGGCTTAAAGTCATCTGTATCAATTCTTTTTTTAGTTGCAATACCTTTTTATATGCTCTCATATTTCGACAAACAGACAAAACCATTTGCTTTTTTACAAAAAAAATGCACAAGCTCACGTAAATTCGCTCTATTTGCTGTTTGCTAAAAGCATTTGGTAAAATTCATCTATTGTAAGCGTTTTTACTTTCGGAAAATCAATTGTTTTTAAAATATTGAAGTGTTTGTCGTGAGTTACTATATAATCAGCATTTCCTACAATTGCACAATCAACGAATTTATTATCGTCTCTGTCTATAGATATTAATTCCCATTTGTAAAAAGGATTTACTAAAAATACATTTGGAAATAGTAGCATAAAATCTAAAGAGTTATTAGCCATTGAAATTCCGAATTTTTCATTGATTTTTTCGGTATATTCAAGTAGTATTTCATTGCTCACCAACAAATCATATTCGCCGGTCTGCAATTTTTCAAATATCCAGTAATACTTAAATTTTGACGAAATAGAAACAAGAAATACATTTGTATCTAAAACTATTTTTAATTTATTGATTTTCATCGTATAACCAGCTATCTATTTCAGTTTCAGAAATTCCTTTTTCTTCGATGGCTCTATTTGCAAGCATTGATAGTTTATCGGCAAAAAATTTCGCCAATATTTTTTTTATT
>JAIFNL010000074.1 GCA_020047755.1 Bacteroidota bacterium | reverse complement strand
TACAAAGAGCGTGTAGCAGCTTACAAAATGCGTGTAGCAACTTACAAAGAGCGTGTAGCAACTTACAAAATGCGTGTAGCAACTTACAAAATGCGTGTAGCAACTTACAAATTCGCAAAAGCAGCAAAAAAAATGCTTTTTTGCTGCTTTTGGCTATACTATGCTATCGAAATTGTTTCTATTTGGGATTACCGCAACCCATGTTTTTTGCGTCTTTGTTGTACAAAACTACCATTTTGTACTTGCCTTCATCGGGCGACATTCCATCGGAGCATTTTTGGCGTGTAACCATAATGTGCAGGGTAACTTCCTCACTCATAGTTGCAAAAAACGTTACTTTTTTGTCGGCTACCGTATAAGCTTCTTTGAGTTTTATCTGGGTAGCGTCGTCGAAGGATTTTCTAAAATAAGCTTTTAGTGGTCCACCTGGGTCTTCGTACAAAAGATAGTCGTCGGTTACTGTGATTTGCCAAAATGGTTCGGTGCCATTAAAAATTGCTTTTTTAAGCTCAGCTATCGAAAGAGCTTCGCCCAATTCAACTGGCTCGCCTTCTTCTTCAAAGGTTACTTCTTGAGCTACAACCACTTCTTCTTGCGCCGTTACTTGGGTAGTGTCGCTGGCTTCTTCGGTTTGGTTAGTGCTTGTGCCACAGCCAAAAGTAAAAAGTAATGCCAACATTGCTAATGTTGTGATTTTTTTTTTCATTTTGAATTTTTTTTTAAAAGTTTGTGTTAAGTAATAATTAATATTTGTGTATTGATATACAATGTTTTTTATTTCTATCCATTCTTAATTAATCAAAAATGGAATATTTTTTCTTTATTTTTGCTGCAAGTTCGGAATTTTTCTTCAAAAAACAAACAAATGAGCAAACAATTTTTGATAAAAACAAAATAAATGATTGATAGTGTAACTTGATAGTGACCGAAATTCTAAGAAAAGTAAAATTACGCAATTTGCCTCAAATTCTAATAATAAATTGTTCTATTGTTATTTTATCATTAAAAATTCACAATCTTAGCAACTTTTTCTAAAAGTTACCATTTTTTTGCAGGGCGAATGGATTTTTACGCGGAGATAATCGATTAATTTTAGAGCTTATTTCTTTTTACCCTTTATTTTTATCCTTTCCTTTTTTGCCTATCAATCTTTTTTAAAAAAAATCGTCATTTATGAGCATTAAGCTTGTTTAGTTTAAAAAAAATACTTAAATTGTAACAAAAAAAATCTAATTTTAAAAGACATAAAAAGACGAAGCTAAGCAACTATTTACGTCTATAACTTGTTTATTTTAAAGAATGTATTGCAAATTTGATTTAATAAAACTGCCCCCTAATGGTAACTATAAATACAAATGAAATAAGTGAATTGAAAAACAAAATTCAAGAGTTAGAAGAATTAGTTTTTTTGTATCAGAAGGTTTTCGAAAAAAATCCTTTTGCAATTCAGATATTTGACCAAAATGGATTCTCTTTAAATCTAAACAATTCACAAAAAGAATATTTGCAAATACCAAATCTTGAGGAAAGTATCGGAAAATTCAACGTACTTTCCGACCCTTTTGCTATTGCCAACAAAGCAAGTGCTATTTATAAAAAAATATACGATACCGGCGAAAGTTATACACATCAATATGAATATAATTTTGCAGTTGCAGGCAATAATTGGGATACTCGCAAAGATGTTAGAACTTACAATGAGCAAATTATTCCTATTATAGATGCTTCGGGCTCTGTAAAATATGTAGTGGCTTATTTAAACGATTTGAGTTCGCAAATAAAAGCGGAAGAAGCATTAAAAGCCAATGCTTTTGCTTACGAAAAATTGTATCAAAATGCACCATTTCCTTACCAGTCGCTAGATGCAGACGGGTGTTTTTTGCAAGTAAATAAAAAATGGTGCTTAGAAACGGGTTACACAAGTAGCGAAGTCATCGGAAAGCCATTTATTGAGTTATTGGAAGAGGATTCAAAAGTCGTTTTTCAAATTGAATTTAAACAACTACTCAACCAAAAAGTAAGCAACAATTTACGTTTAAAACTCAAAACCAAACAAAATGACACTATATTGGCACTTTTCGAAAGTTGCGTTTCTGAAAATAGGGAAGGGGAATTTGTAAATACCAATAGTATTTTCCAGAATATAACCGAAAAGGAAAAAAATAAGCAAGCTCTTTTGGAAAGTGAAATGCGTTGGCGATTTGCCATTGAAGGCAACAAAGATGGTTTGTGGGATTGGAATATCGAAACCAACGACGTTTATTTTTCGCCTCAATGGAAAAAAATGCTTGGCTACCAAGAATCAGAGATAGAACACACTGTAAATGAATGGCAAACACGTGTTCACCCCGACGATTTGGAAGATACCTATGCCAAAGTAAATGCACATTTGAGGGGGGAAACTGAATTTTACCAAAGCGAACACCGTTTGCTTTGCAAAGATGGCACGTACAAATGGATTTTGGACAGAGGCAAAATAATAGAATACACGCCGCAAGGCAAGCCACTGCGCCTTATCGGCACGCATACCGACATTAGCGAGCACAAAAAAACCGAAAGCGATTTGCAAAAAAGCGAAATGCAACTACTTGTAGCACAACAAACGGCGCACATTGGGCATTGGGAATTTAATTTTGAACACACTAAATTGTATTGGTCTGATGAAGTGTATCGTATCTTTGGTCTTAAACCTCAAGAGTTTGAGCCTACCTACGATTCTTTTCTGGAACAAGTTCACCCCGAGGATAGAGAATTAGTGCACAATGCTTACACAAACTCATTAGCCAATAAAGAAGACTACGATATAGTACATCGATTGAAGCCTGCCGACGGGAAAATTAAATACGTAAACGAACGATGTAAAAACATTTATACGCCCAACGGCAACCTAATCACTTCGCTTGGAACCGTTGCCGATATTACCGAGCTAATAGAAAAAGAACATCAAATTTCGCAACAAAATGCAGAATTAAAAGCCTTGAATAACACACGCGACAAGTTCTTTTCTATCATTGCACACGACTTGCGCAGCCCCTTCTCGGCTATTTTGGGTTTTTCCGAATTGATTATAGAACATATTAAAATAAAAAAATACGACAACATAGAAGAATACAGCAGCTTAATTAATAAAGCTGCCGAACAAAGTTACAACTTACTCAATAATCTGCTGCAATGGTCGCGAATACAGACCCATAAAGTTCACTTCGACCCACAAATGCTTGTGCTCGACCTTCTATTGAATAAAATTACTTACTTGCTCAAGCCCGCCATGAAAAAGAAGAAAATAAGCTTTTTGCTAGATGTAACCATAGGTTTTATGCTAAAAGCCGATAGTTTTATGTTGGAAACGATTTTGAGAAATTTGCTTTCAAATGCAATAAAATATACTCACAAAGGTGGCGAAATAGTATTAAAAGCAAATAGAAAAGAAAAAGAAGCAATATTTTCGATAAAAGACAATGGCATAGGCGTAAGCGAAGAAAATATTAAGCGTTTGTTCAAAATTGACGACAATTTCACCCTCGAAGGCACCGAAAACGAAATGGGCTCGGGCTTAGGCTTAGTGCTGTGCAAAGAATTTGTAGAAAAACACAATGGTAAAATATGGGTAGTAAGCAACGAAGGCAAAGGAGCTGAGTTTTTCTTTAGTTTACCTTATAATTAGTGGTTGAAAGAAAACTACGCAAAATCGGTTCGACCGGCTTGTCCGGTCTGTCCGATGATTTCCTAACAGACTAACCGACAGACCGACAAGTCGGTCGAACGGTTTTCGTTTATTCATTGTCATTCCTAATGTTAAATTTTAGTGGTTAGTAATAGGTTTGTTTTGAAATAAATTTTCTGTTTAAATAACAAATAAAAAACATTGATTTTTTCAAAATATAATAACTTTTGCATCGAATACAAACAACAAAAAAGTAAACAAAAATTAATATTATTTTACTTGCAATTTTAAAATATAAATTTTCGGGCATAAAATAGATGATTATTTTTTTGTTTTTAAAAATAATTGTTTAATTTAGCAGCATGAAATAAAACAATACATACTATTTTACTATTTAAAAATCAACTATTTAATTAAATTTTATATGTTGATTTCAACTAAAATTATTAAAAATATTTACTATAATAGAGTTATGAAACAAGAAAAAAAGGCAATTAGAAATTTATTTTTATTATTACTGCTTACTTTTTTTGCTAATATTTTGTTTGCTCAAACAATTTTTTCGCAAGCAGATTTGATAAAAAAAGAAATTCCCAAAGAAAAGCATTATCAATTAGACGAAGCAGAGGTTATTATTAGTGATATTGAGTATGCTTCTAGTTTAATAGAACAAAATGATAAAGCAATTTATCATTTCAAAGAAAAAATAAGTAGCTATGGCAACAACAAAGAAGCTAAAGTATTGGATAAAAAGGTAATTGAACTGCAAAAAAACTCTGGCAAAGAATTAGTCAAAATAGCAAATTACTATTCAAAACACTACCAACTTATTTACACTATCTATCGCGACCAGTTGGTAACCTACCAAACCACAGACAGACAGAAAAGGCTGAAAGTGAACAAATTACTTGAAAGTGCAAAAACTATCAAAACAAAAATCCATTTGATAGTAGAAAGCCTTCCCTCTGAAAAAGAATACAATGAGCTAAAAAAACAAGTAACAGAAATTAGCTTATTGCACACAGAAGGCACTGACAACCTGAACGAATGTTTTTGTACTTTTTTGAATTGCTATCAAGCAGAATCGCCCATTTACGCTTCTACTAGCTCAGCCGAAGAAACACAACGAATGGTAAAAAAAGAAAGCAAAAATGTAGTTTTTAAAATTCAAATCTTAGCTGCTGCCGAACGCCGCGAAATAGAAGCTTTGCAAAAAAAATATGCACTAAAGCACAGTATAGAAGAAACTTACATTACCGAAGATAAGCTTTACCGCTACACGGTAGGTGAATTTAGCGATTACTACATTGCCAAAAATTATTCAGAAAACATAGGCGTGAAAGATGCTTTTGTAGTTAGTTTTTTGAATGGAAAACGAATTACGATTGAAGAAGCTATTGCTTTGATAGAGAATTATTAAGCAAGGAATAGCATTCCTTGTGTTTAAAAAATACTTAAATAGGATTTAATTAAATACCGTAGTACAAGAGGGTGTCTAAAAAGTCTAAAATAATCAATATTTACTTCTGTAAATATTTAGTTATTACCTTTTCCAAGTTTAAAACTTTGAAAAATTAGCTTTTTAGACAGCCTCCTAAATAAATATAAGAAATTATTTAGAATGTATTCCTTAAAAGTCTTTGAGGTTCATTTTTTCGTGAATCTTTTTAATTGCTTCTTGCCATGAGTCTTCGGGCTTGATAAAATTATATTCTTCCCAAAAAGTTTCGTCGTATTTGTGCTGAACGTCGGCAAAAATATCGCTCAAATCTTCGGCTTCTTTGCGCGAAAACTTAACAACTTGGCTCGAATCAATATCGCTAACCGCCATTTCGAGCACAGTGTCGAAAATAATAGGAAAAAGCTTGTTGTTTTTCTTTACTTTAAATTTGAGTTCGCCCCGCACGTGGCTCAGATAAAATTTGCCATTGGAACTTCTGTAACTAACTATGTATTTGGTATCTAACAAACGAAGTTTCATTCCACGTGTTTTTTTTACTACAAAGCGGCTTTGGGCTTTGTCTATTTTTCGTGGATTAATTTGAAACTCAGCACCAACAATGGCTAAATTGTCGGTATCGATATAAATAGTACCCATGTACAACTCGCCATCGGTGCCTCCTTTTTGTTCAAAATCAATGGCATAGCTTGTTTTGTCGTTGTAGGTTACAATGTCCGCCATTTTGTAATTGTACAAATGAAAATTCTCTTCCAGCAAAAAATCAATTCTGGTTTTAACTACATCGAGAAACAAAACACTTTGCAAACCCGATTTAATTTTTAACACCACGGTATCGCGCAAAGTAACGTTTTTCATTTTGCGCGATTTCAAAACCTTTATCTGGTCTTGCTCGTAAGTGCTAGAATATTCGGATTTATACACTTGAAGTAAAGCTTCGGAAAAAAACATGTAAGTATCACCACGCTTGATTGTTTCGCGATAAAAAGCGGTTAAATAATTTGGCTTTGTTCCGTAATTTTCATCTATTTTGTTCAATGCCAAACGCAACAATGTTTTGGCATCGGTATTTCTAATCACAACTTCTTGAATAGGAACAAAGCTCTGTTTTAGGTAAAAAAGAGAATATTTATTTTGAAAAGAATGTATCTTGTCTATCAAATTTTCGTAGCCAATGTGCGAAACAAGCAAATCTTCATTAATTAAGTTAGAAGGTATTTTTAAAATAAACTCGCCTTCTAAATTTGAAATAACACCAATACTGTAATTTTTTACACTTACCGTAGCAAACGGAACAGCCTCATTGGTCTCTATATCGATTAATTTTCCACGTATTTCTACGTTTTTGTTAAGTGTATCTTTGGGTAAGTCTTCTATAAATTTTACCGCCTTTTGTTTTATTACAATGTGGTTATCTATAACCGTATAAATAAGCTCTTTATCAAAAAAAATAGAATCCAAGCATTTAGAAACGGTTCTATTTTTAAAATGCAAGGATACTTTTTCTTTACTATTAACCAGTGAAGCATCAAAAGTGAAGTTGTAATTTATTTTTTTCTCAATTAGCGAAAGGGCTTTTTCTATCGAAATATTTTTCAATTCGATAGAAATTTTAGAACTCAACACGTTTTCTTGAGCTTTCGCCGAAAGCGATTCTAAAAGAATAATACAAGCAATCAGCATTAAGTAATGCTTTGCTTTACTTAATGCTAAAGGTTCGATAATACGCTTTTTGTTATTTATTTTCAATGCTTTACTTCTTTTCAAAAATAGTTTATTTTTTATAAAAACACAAACTAAATAGATACAAAATTGGCTACGAACTAGCAATTTCGGCGGCAAGCAATTCTTGTGCTTTTTTTATAGCATCGTCTTTTTTCGTAAAAATAAAATATGAAACTAGAGGTTTTTGCACCAAAAAGATACCTTGAAGTATCATTTTTACAACAGGGTTAGGAATAACAAAAACTTGGCTAATGCAGTTATCTATAACAAGTTGTTTGTGTTCTGCCAACCATCGCCCTTGCTTAATGCGCAAACTAGATGGTAAATATTTAGAATCGGTACCATCGAGAATTATAACAAAACGTTCTTTTTGTTGGTAATTCTCGTACAAATCATCTAAATAAACATCAAATTCTTCTTCCGTGGGTTCAAAACCTGCATACCGAACATAAATAATACGCTCTTGAATAAATTCTCTGGTATGATACTGTCTGCTCATAGTCTTTTGATTTAGAATGAATAATGAATAATAGCAATTTAACAATTTAACAATAAAATTTATGAAAAAAGGTCTTCAATATCTTGTTTATCAAGCTGTTTTACAAAAGCGTCGTCGGTTGAAATAATATCGGAAGCAATTTTTTGTTTTTTAGCCTGATATTTCATTATCTTTTCTTCTACCGTATTGGCGCAAATAAGTCGATAAGCTATCACATTTTTGTTTTGTCCTATTCGATAGCATCTGTCAATTGCTTGATTTTCAACTGCTGGATTCCACCAAGGATCAACAATATACACGTAATCGGCTGCTGTTAAGTTTATTCCAGTTCCGCCGGCTTTGAGGCTTATCAAAAACACTCTGCAATTTGGGTCGCTCTGAAAATGCTCTACGCTTTCTTGTCGTGCTTTTTGAGTACTTTTTCCATCGAGATACTCAAAATTTACGTTCTCTTTTTTCAGCTCTTTTTCTATGAGAGCCAGCATTTTAACAAATTGCGAAAAAACTAGTATTTTATGTTTTCCGGTTTTTTCTTTGATGTGCCTTAAAAGCTCTCTAATTTTTACCGAATCCGTTCCATAGTTTTCTTCATCGGGCAAAATAGCAGGCGAATCGCAGATTTGCCTCAATTTGGTTAAGCCTTCGAGCACATAAATTTTTGAACGACCTATGCCCTCTTCGTCAATTTTGTTGAGCAAAAGCTCACGATATTTGTTTTTAAAAGCATCATATACTTTGCGTTGTTCGTCTTGCATTTCGCAAAACAAAAAATCTTCAATCTTTGGTGGCAATTCGGTAGCCACCTGCTCTTTGGTTCGGCGCAAAATAAAGGGATTTATCATACGCTGCAATTCGGAAGCAATTACGGGATTTTGGTCGCGGTCAATGGCATCGGAATAATTTTCTTTGAATTGAGTTTGTGTTCCAAAAAATCCGGCGTTCAAAAACTCCATTTGTGCATACAAATCGAAGGTATTATTTTCAATTGGTGTTCCGGTAAGTGCCAATTTATTTTTTGCCTTCAATATCGAAACCGCTTTAAAGCGCAACGAATCAGGGTTTTTGATTGCTTGCGACTCATCGAGAATGATGTAATTGAACTTAAATTTGCTCAACAATTCGGCATCTCTAGTTAGCGTGCCGTAAGTGGTGAGAATTAAATTAAAATTGTTGAATTCTGAGGTTTCTTTGAGCCTAGAATTACCATAATACATATAAAAAGTAAGCGAAGGAGCAAATTTTTCTATTTCTTTTTGCCAGTTGAAAAGCAAAGTAGTTGGCATTACAACCAAATTAGGCAACTTGCTCATTTGCACTTGCTTGAGCAAAAAAGCCAATATCTGTATGGTTTTTCCCAAACCCATATCGTCGGCTAAAATACCGCCCCACTTAAATTCGTCGAGAAAATGAAGCCAGTGATAGCCCGATTTTTGATAATCGCGAAGTGTTCCTTTCAACTCCTCAGGCAATTCGATGTCTTTTATTTCGGTAAATTCTCTAATGGCACGTTTCTTTTGGTTTATTTCGTGGGCTATTTCGAGGTAATCTTTTTCATCAAAAAGTTCCTCTATAATATTGAAACGAAGCTTCGATATTTTTAAACCATCTTTTTTAATTTCACCTTGTCGGAAGTAACGTTCTAGCTTTTCAATCCATTCTTTGGGCAAAATTCCAAGCTTTCCGTCGGCAAGTTTTACGTAATGCTCTCGTTTTAAGATGGCTTTGCGTATGTCTTTGAGCGAAACGTATTCGTCGCCAAACTGCACTTCCATGTGCACATCAAACCAGTCTTCGCCCGACGAAATGGCTACACGCACTTTGGCTCTGTGCTGCGAATACTTAAATTTAGTGAGTTCTTTTAGTCCAAAAACTTCTATATCTTCTTTCACAAACTCTTCAAAAACAGTCAAAAACCATTGGTCTTTTACAAATTCATCAAATTCTAAAAATAAGAAATTTTCGGTGTACATTTTTACAAAATGAGGATGCTGTGCTCTTAAAAAGCTAAGGTAATTTTTTTCAAAATCAATATTTCGAGTAAGTTCAAATATTTGATTTTCTTTTAGTTCCATAAAACTACCATGCTCAAGTACATTAATTAAATATTCGTTTTCATACAAAACAAAGGGTTTGAACAAAATAAATTTACCTACTTCCGAAAGATAAAGTTGTTTTTTCATATTTAAGCCTTCTATTTTATTGTATTCTAAATTCAAATCGGTCAAACGAATGGGATAATTTGCCGAAATAGGTTTTATATAATCATTGAAAAATGCTTGAAAATTATTTTTCAGGCTCTTTACTTTGTTTTCTGAATTGTAATTTTCGGCAATGAGCATATTGTCGCTATGCGTTTCGATAAAATACAATTCATTTTGATAAACAATAAGATATGGGAAATAGTATTGAATTTCTTTGTCGCCAAGCAAAATTTCTTTGTCGCCAAGCAATAGATACAAATCGAGATTGTAAAATAGTTCGCCCTCGCTCAAATTGAAAAAGGCAGATACTTTTTTGGTATTTATTTTCACTGGAATCAAAACGCTCGACAAATTGCCCAATTCCGATAAATAAATATACGATTTTGAAAGCAAAAGAGCCTTCATTCGTTCTATAAAATTAGCATAATATTTGCTTATGTAAGGACTGTTTCCTTGATTATTAGCTACATGTCTGTACCTATTCATTACACCCGAAACCACTCCTGCTTTGGTAGTGTCTGAAATTTGCATCAATTCCATATCCGAATCGGAAATGCTCATATCAAAAGAATTACGGTAATCGAATCTTCGTATCGGATTGATGAGTTTTTCTTTGGTTTTATTTAATTTTCCGGTAATAGGAAAAAGCTCGAAACTTTCCATATTTTCTCCGTATTCGCTAGCGAAACAAAAAACCCATCCTAGTTCAAAATTTTCGTCCTTTTCTAATGATTTTATGGTATCGAAATTGGGCAACAAATTGATTTTATTTTTTGTACCCAAAGGCACTAATCCTGCAGCTTCGCCTACGGGAATTACTTTTAGTGCATTGTTTTCAAAACGGATATCGAAAAGTTTGCTGTAATCTAAATGTTCAGGAATACCATATAATTTAATAGCTTCTTGTTTTTTTAATTTTATATTTTCAGAGGTAATATCAGCAAAAAAATTACCTTGATACACCTTGAAAACATGCTCTAACATTTGGTGTTGATGAAAGCAGAGTGATTGTACGCTTTTTGTGCACGAACATTTTAGAAATAATTTTTCATCTTCTATTTTAGCTTCAAGTTGGTAATTGTACGAATAAGATTGGTATTTGAAGTTGGCAAAATTCTCGCCTACATTTTCTATGGTAATTTTTACACCGTAAAATGAATAACCAGAGTTTCGGTCATAAGCCAGCAAATCGATATTACGCTTAGACAACAAACGAAAATTTTTAATTTCGGCATAATTGCCAGAACTACTTTTCATTTTTTCTACATACGGAAAATCGGGTTTTGACACGTCGCCATCGGAATAAGTAACATGGTAAAGCAAAGCAACAGAATGCGCACACAATTTATCGGGAGCCATCTGTTTACAACTACAAGTAACAAATGCTTTTTGTCCAATGAACGACACAATGGTTTTAACCTTTTTGCCATCTTTCATTATACCTATAAGAAAAAGCGTATAACCTATCGCATTTTCAGCATTTGAGCCTTGTTTTTTTAGTACCAAAGCTAATTCTTCTTTGCTTAATTTCATTATACCTTATTGTTTTATTCTATTATTAAATTATTATTAGAATTTTTTTTAAAGTCGCATAATTTCATTTTTTTTTAGACGTTTAAAAGTTCATATTCATACATTTTAGGCTCTATTTTTGCAGCCAAAATTTTGAACCTATCTCACTAGCATTGCGTTAAGATTTGAGAAACTTCTGTAAGTTCTTTATTTATTGAAAACTAAGTTGTTTTTTTTATTTTTCGACTTCAAAAAAATTCTTATTCTTGTTATAATTATTTATAAAAAAGAATAGAATTATGTTTCAAGGCAAATACGTGTTTTCTCAGCTTGTTTCATTCCTTCCAAAAGCTATTAAGACTCAATTTTGAATTGCTATTTCACTCTTATTTGATTATTTCATATGCTAAAAAAGTATTAATTTTAAATAAAATAATTCACAAAATATGTGCAAACCCGATTGTAAACAACTAACATTGTTCGATTTATAGCGCAATGCTAGTGAACCTATTTTTAATATTGGCAATCAGTTTTGTATAAACGTTATCAGTAGTATTTTATTTTTGAGTAAAATATTTTCTATTTACCTATTTATTAAGTGCTTGATAAAACTAAACATATAGTTAAATTTGATTAGCTACTTGTATCGACGAATTTACAAAATTAAAGCTACAAAACCAAAATAATACGGGTATCTTTTTGAATTTATAAGCATACGCTACACCCAAGCCCTGTGTCTCAAATAAAAGCTCTACTTCAGAATATTGAGCAAAATGGGTATTTGAAATACTACATTTTTCTAGCAATTGGCGCACAAACGAGCCGTATCTTAGGTTGATATTCACCAAAATATCTTCTTTTTTGTTTTGAATTAAAATCTCAAGCATTTCAACTTTTTTTCCTTTCTTTGTTTTGGAATATTCTCTAAAAGAAGGTTGATTGCCAATCCATACAAAGCGTTTGTTTTTATCTATTTCGGTATTTTGTGCAGCCAAAGCCCTTTCTATTCGAGTGGGCGACATTTTTGTTTTGGGCACCGATAAATCGAACCAATCGGAAAGCTCAAAATCAAAGCCCAAACCGTGCATGTAATTGAACAACGCTTTGCGCAAACCTTCGGCGTATAAGTCATGTTTACAGCCTGTTGGGTCATCGTGCGGAATGTCGTTGTTGGCAAAGCTCGAAACTTGTGTTTTGAGAGCACTCACACCAAAAGCCTCTGGATTTAAGCCTATTGGACTGTGCGCGGTCATCGTAAATTTGTGCCAGTAAGCCGATTGCACAATTCCTGCGCTAAATAATTGGCGCACAATTTCGAGCGAGTCGATTGTTTCTTGAAGCGTTTGTGTTGGAAAACCGTACATTAAGTAAGCGTGTACCATAATTCCGGCAGCAGTAAAGTTTTCGGTAACTTTTGCTACTTGGTCTATATCAACACCTTTGTTGATGTTTTTCAAAATTCTGTCCGAAGCCACTTCCAAACCACCCGATACGGCAATGCAGCCCGATTGTTTGAGCAAAATGCACAAATCGGCAGTGAAATTTCGCTCAAAGCGCACATTTGTCCACCAAACAAGGGTCAAATTTCGCCGAATTACTTCCAAAGCAAACGCTCGCATAAGCGAAGGCGGCGCGGCTTCATCTACAAAGTGAAAACCGTTTTCGCCTGTTTGAGCGATTATTTGTTCCACTCTGTCGCACAAAATTACTGCCGAGTTGGGGTCGTAACGCTTAATGTAATCGAGCGAAGTGTCGCAAAAATTGCATTGCGCCCAATAACAGCCATGCGCAAAAGTAAGTTTGTTCCAACGCCCATCATTCCAAAGTCGGTGCATGGGATTGGCTATTTCGATAACCGAAAGAAAATCTTTGAGTTGGAAATCAGAATAATCGGGTGTTCCAACTTCGTTTTGTTTGTAGTTCTTTTTTTCAGAAAAATTTCGATACACCAGTTCGCCATCTTCTATTAAAAATGTGCGCACCAATTCAGACGAGTTTATTTTTTTGTTTAAATAAGCAATCAGTTGATTAATTGGAGCTTCACCATCATCGAGCGTAATAAAATCGGTAAATTCAAAAATGCGTTTCTCCGAAAGCGACCGCAATTCGGTATTCATAAAACCACCACCAAAAACAATTTTAATTTTCGGGTATTTTTGTTTAATAAACTGACCACAGCGCAAAGCTCCCAACAAATTACCAGGGAAAGGAATACTTACACCCACTAAATCAGGAAAATACGTATTTATTTTCTCTTCTAGTAATTGAATCAACACCTCATCGATAAAACTCAAGGGCTGTTGTGTTTTTTCATAAATAACATCAAACGTATTGGCTGATAGCCCAATGTATTCGGCATATCTACTAAATCCAAAATCGGAATCGAGCGTTTCTACTATTAAATCGGAAATATCTTCGAGGTAAAGAGTTGAAAGATAGCGAGCTTTGTCGCTAATTCCCATAATGCCAAAAAGAGTTTCGGTATCTTCAACCTGCTCGAAACGAGAAGCTTCGGGTAAAAATTCATCGTTGCAAATTAAATGCGCTAAATTTGTTTTTTTGTTTTGCAAAAATGAAATAACCTCGTCGATGGTGTTAATGTATTGATTTTTAAGCGCAACTATTCGAGCGGCATTCATCGAAAGCTGAGGTTTATTTTGCTCTATTCGCTCAAAAACCTTACTTAATCCTTGCTTTGAAAAAACACGAAGTATGGTTTCTATACCCAAATCGCATTGAAACGAATCTATGTTTTGAGTGTTCAAAAATCCTTTCAAATAGGCAGTTGCCGGATAAGGAGTATTGAGTTGAGTAAAAGGCGGCGTAATTAAAAGTATTTTTGAATCCATTTTTATAGTTTACTAAAAAGTTGCTTTAATTTGAAAATAATGAATAAGAAAATGAAAAATGAAAAATGAAAAATGAAAAATGTTTTTTTTTAATAATATTTAACAATTTAACAATAGAACTATTGAAACATCAAAACAGCCGTTTCGCCGTTCGATTTCACAAATGCCCTAAACATGCCTTTGGTATTGAAAGGCATCGAAACATTTCCGTTTTTATCAACGCAAATTACGCCGCCAGTGGCATTTTGTTTTTTTAGCTTGTCGTTAATTACAAATTCCGAGGCTTCTTTTAGACTCAACCCTTTGTAGTCCATCAATGCCGCAATGTCGTAAGCCACCACGTTGCGAATGAAAAACTCACCATGTCCGGTTGCCGAAACCGCACAAGTTTCGTTGTTGGCGTAAGTTCCCGCGCCAATAATGGGCGAGTCGCCAACGCGTCCCCACTTTTTGTTCGACATTCCGCCGGTGGAAGTGCCGGCAGCTAAATTGCCATGCGTATCTAAAACAACACAGCCAACCGTGCCGTTTTTGTCGTCTTTTTGTTCTTTTTTGAGTCTGTCCCAACTTTCTTGCGTGAAAAAGTATTTCGGTTTTACGATTGTCAATCCTCTTTCGGCTGCAAATTTTTCGGCACCTTCTTTAATTAAAAAAACATGCGCCGAGTTGAGCATCACTTCTTTGGCTGCTAAAATAGGATTTTTGATAGTTGTAACATTAGCAACTGCGCCCGCCTTAATTGTTTTGCCGTCCATGATAGAAGCATCGAGCTCATTTTTACCATTGGCTGCAAAAACAGCACCTTTTCCGGCATTAAATAAAGGCGAATCTTCTAAAATAATGATGGCAGCACAAACTGCATCAATCGCCGAACCGCCATTTTTCACAATCTTTTCGGTAGCATCAAGAGCTTCTTGAAGTTTTTGTGTGTAAGCATCTATTTTCTCTTGTGTGTAATTTTCTTTTACTATATTTCCAGCTCCTCCATGAATAACTACTACATAATTAGGGTTTTGAGAAAACAAAGTAAGTGAAATACTAAATGAAAGAAGTGAAAAAAGAAGTTTTTTCATAGATACAATAGTTAAATTATTCAATGAGTGAATTTTACAATTTTTTTTCTATACAAAGACAATACAAAATTAGTAAATATAATTGATAGCATAACTTGAAAATAACAGAAATGCTAAAAAAAAGTAAAATTATACTGTTTAAGGTAATAATTTGCGCTTTTATTAAGAATTAAATCATTCGAAATTAATTAGAATCGGCTCATTTGGCTTACTAAATGTTTTTTAGGACTAAAATGTATTTTATGAACAAACTCTAACCAACAAATAACAAATAAGTTAGCTGAGATTTCTATTTATGGTTAATAAAACAAAAAAGCCATTCAAAAAAATGAACAGCTTTTCGTAAAAATAAAAAAATAAAATAGTTAGATGTTAATATTACGCCTTATATGAACTACTTAGCTTTCGCTTTCTCCTTTTATAGGGTAGAAGGTTCTTCGGGTGTTTTCGTCCGTGAGTGCCCTCTTAAAACTTGAAAACTTATACTTTTCTTTTCAAAAGACGCTGCAAAGATATAACATAATAATTTAATTTGCAAATTTTTTAACTATTTTATATAAATTATTTTTATTATATTATAAATAATTCTATTAAATGCTAGTATTTACTGGTGTTTTCAATTTTAATTGAAATGTTAAAATTAATTTTATTTATTAATTATTTAAAATAAAAGTAAAGTATTTTATTAAAATATAAGTGTAAAAAGAGGCAGTTATAGTTTTTTTTATAGAAATTGTTTAATAATTAATTAGTTGTAAAATGAATATTGTTTAGATGTAAATTAAAATACTAGACATATTCCAATAAACGTTTTATATATAAAAACAACTTTGAAAAAAAGATTCGCTTGTTTTTTTTAATAAAAATGCTTAATTTGCCAAATAATAAAAACTAACTATTAAAGAGATGAAAATAATTTACACATTTATTTTATTGATAATAGGATTGTTATTTTTTAACAATAGCAAAATCCTTTTGGCACAAGGAAAAGTGCATGAAGTTATCATTCAGTCAGATACAATTCAATATTACGAAATAAAGCTCAACGATGGTACCGAACTAAAAGGTACAATAAAAAAACAAGACTCTAAATTGGCGATAACAACTCAGAATTTGGGTGTTGTGCTAATAGATATTGACAAAATACATAGTATCAAATCTTTGCAAGCTACCGATATGAATAGCAAATATTGGTTTAAAAATCCACGCGATACCCGTTATTTGTTTTCACCTTCGGCGTTTAATTTGCAAAAGGGCGAAAAATATTATCAAAATACTTACATTGCGCTAAATTCTATGGATTTTGGCATCACCAACCATTTTTCGGTAGGCGTGGGCTTGGAGATATTTTCCACTTTTGTGTCTCTTTCGCAAGGTCAATTTATGCCCATTTTTTATATAACTCCTAAAATTGCAACTCAAATAAAACCCAACTGGGGCGTAGGTGCAGGCGTTATTTATGCAAGTATTCCTAATTTTAGCGACGAGCGTATGGGACTTGGACTTGCTTATGCAGTAAATACGTTGGGCAACAGAGAGCATAATTTGACCTTAGGAATTGGTTTTCCGTTTATTAGAGCTGAAGGTTTAGAGCAGAATTTAAGCCAAAGACCTGTTTTTACACTAAGTGGAATGACTCGAATTTCGCATAAAATGGCATTGGTGAGCGAAAATTGGTTTTTGCCTATTTCTGAAATGGATAGAGCTTCTAACTATTATGGGTTTTGGACTTATGGTATGCGCTTTTTGGGGCAAAAAATTAGCATCGACCTAGCATTTATAAACAATAGAGACATTGCACAAGGTATTTTTATTGGAATTCCGTACTTAGATTTTGCAGTTAAGTTTTAGAAGATGATTTAAAATTTATTATTTTCGGATTTTTTTACGTATAAAATAACAATAGAATATTCGAATAATTTAATAATTTGTTATTTTAATTTAGAAAATCTTCGTGATTTTATTTTCTTTTAGAATTTTGGTCGCTAACAATTTATGTTATCAATTTTTTATTTCTATTTATTTTTTTAATTTTGTTGTAAATTTCGGTTTTTCCTACGAATAATGAAACTTTGGCATAAAAGTTTGTTAAAGAAGTTACTAAGCTAAAATTAAAAGAGCCATGACATATATTTTTGATGAAAAAAATTCGGTATTGAATAAATTCATTGCACAATTGCGCGATGAAAAGATTCAAAAAGACAGCATGCGTTTTAGAAAAAACCTAGAACGAATTGGCGAATTAGCTGCTTATGAAATAAGCAAAACTCTTAATTACAGCAAAACAGAAGTAGTTACTCCTTTGGGTTTGAGCGATGTATATGTTCCTGATGAGCAAATTGTTATAGCGTCGGTAATGCGAGCTGGCTTGCCTTTGCACAATGGATTTTTGAATATATTCGATGATGCTCAAAATGCCTTTATTTCGGCTTACCGAAAATACCACGACGACAATACGTTTGAAATTAGCTCTGAGTCTGTTTCTTCGCCTAACCTCGACGGAAAAACGCTTATACTTGTTGATCCGATGTTGGCTACTGGAAGCTCTATGATTGTGGCTTACAAATCGTTGCTTAAAAAAGGAAAACCCAAGCATGTTCATATTTTTTCTATTATCGCCAGCAAAGAAGGGGTGGAATATGTAGAAATGAATTTTCCGAATAAAAAATTTACGCTCTGGCTCGGTTCGGTAGATGACGAACTTACCGCACATGCCTACATTGTGCCCGGTTTGGGCGATGCTGGCGACTTAGCTTATGGCGAAAAATAAATAGTTGTGCAACTTGAGGTGCGAAAAGTAACAGATTCTAACTAGAATTACTATTTTAGCGAATCAATAACTCAATTTATAAGAGAAAATTGAAAATTGTATTTTAATTTTTTAAGCCATTTGTTTGTTTAGTATCAAAAAAAAATCATATAAAAGAGAGAGCATAGCTTTTATTTGTCAAAAATAAAAGTTAGGCTCTTTTTTTGCTTTCTATTTATTTTCAATAAAAAAAATCTAAAAAAAATAACTGCAAATGAAAAGGATTAATTATTTCTTTCTGATTGTTCTACTTACTATTTTTAGTGCGTGTAGCGAAAATAAATTTAAAATAGATGTGTCGAATATTGACGTAAAACTTCAAATACAGCGGTTCGACAAAGACTTATATACCCTGAATCCTAAAAATTTAATAACAGAAGTACCTATTTTAGAGGAGAAATACCCAATTTTTTTCGAGCTTTATACCACTCAAGTTTTGCAGATAGGTTCTACTAGCGAGCGCGATTTTTTCTTTCGTATGCAAGATTTTCTTACTCACCCCGATTGGTCTAGTGTTTATAAAGATGTAAATGACCGATTTAATGACTTGAGTAAGTTCGAGCAGCAACTTATTTTAGCATTTAAGCATTACAAATATTATTATCCTAAAAAGCAAATTCCCGAAATTTATACTTGTATGTCGGGATTTAATTATGCTGTATTTACCGATGAAAAAGTATTGGGCATTGGATTGGATTTCTATTTAGGAAAAAACGCTACTTTTTACGAAATGGCACAATTTCCTCAATACCAGCGTTACAATATGGAGCCCGAGCGAATGATTGTAGATTGTGTGCAAGCCATTGCGCTTACCGATTTTCAATTTAACGATTCGGTGAGTAATTTGATGGCACAAGTGATACACAATGGTAAAATTCAATACTTTATGCACGCACTGATGCCGGAGGCTCACGATACTCTTTTATTTGGATATACACCTTTACAACTCAAATGGGCATCAAGCTACGAAAGTAAAATTTGGGCTTACATGGTGGAACAGAAGCATTTATTCACCGACGATGATTTGATAATCAGAAAATACATTGAGCCTGCACCTTTTACGTCATATTTTACCAACAATTCGGCTCCTCGTTTGGGTGTGTACGTTGGTTGGTGCATTGTGCAGTCTTTTATGGAAAATAATTCAGACGTAACGCTTCAAGACCTCATGGCAATGACCGATTACAATTACATTCTCACCATGTCGAGCTACAATCCGTAAAATAGTTAGCTTAACTAGATATTTTAACTTGTTATTATTATGGTTATTAGTGAGTTTGGGTATTGTGTTTTAGCTCAAACAACTTATCTTTTTTGAAAATCGTCGGAAAGAACTTGCAAAAAAGCTTTTCCGTAATTTAATTGCAAAGAGTCAGTAACTGCTTGCGTGTAAATATATTTTCCGGTATTGTTGTCGAAAATGAGTTTCAATTCTTTTTCCATAAATCCAAACCCGTTATTGAATGCGTAAAAGGCATAACCTTCAAAATCTTGCGAAAAAAGATTGTTGCTAAATATAAAATCCTCGCACGGAGCATTTAATTGAGTCAAGAGTGTTTTGGCAATATCTGTTTGCGAAGCGTATTTAGCTATGGTTGTGTCTTTTACCGAAAGTGCACCGCCTAGCCAAATCATCGGAATTTGAAATTTTTCGGCTGCATGGTTGGGTGTGTTGAAAGGAATAATTGTTCCATGGTCGGCAACCAAAATTACCAAAGTATTTTTCCACCAAGTGCTTTTTTTTGCTTTTTCGATAAACTGCTGAAGCGATTTATCGGCATAATGGGCTGCATTAAAAAAAAGAGAATCTTCTGAATTGCCTTCAATTACGGTCTTCATGGGTACATCGAAAGGCTCGTGGCTTGAGGTTGTGAACATAAAAGTAAAAAAAGGCTCGTGAGGTTTGTTGTTCAAATCGCGGAGCATTCTGTCGAACACCACGTGGTCGTGTGCGCCCCATTTCGAGTTCAAATCTTTGCTTTCAAAATCCTCGATACTAACAAGTTGTTCAAACTGTCCGTTGGTTAGAAAGCCTTGATAATTGGCAAAACTCAGCGAACCTCCGTAATAAAAGCGGTTGTAGTAACCCAGTTTTTTAAGCTCTTTCGATAAAAAAGGCAGCGATTCTGTTTTTTTTGGAAAACTAATAATGTTGCGATTGGGAAACGACGGATAGCCACTCAATAGGGCAACCATTGCGCGGTCGGTACGGTCGCCGCTGGCATAAAAGTTTGAAAAATAAACCGCTTCTTGCGTCAATTTTTTTAGAAAAGGAGTTGCGTTAGGGTGCTCAATTATTTTGCTCGACAAACTTTCTAAAGCAATGAGTAAAATATTGGGACGTTGCGTATTTAGTATTTTATAAGCTTTTTCGTTGTTTGTGGTAAGATTTTCGACTATTTTTTCTGCCTCTTCTGTTTCCATAAACGAAATTTTGATGCTTGCCACATCGCTTTTTAGTATCGAATAAATAAAATTCCAAATAGGATTGATGGCTGCATGATTGGCAAAAGGGACTTTGTGAAAATAAACAGAGCTGGTTTTTATGGGAATAGTACCTATGCCACCACGCATAGGAATTACAATTAAAACGCTTAATATCAAAAAGATAATGGAATGCCAATAACTAATTTTCTTGAAATTTGAAAAACGAACATGTACCCATTTTTCATACAACTTGAAAAATGCAAAACTCAATGCCACTGCAACTATAAATAATGCAATGCCCTGAAAAATAGGTACTGATGCTGTAAGTGCTTGTATATCGGTTAAATAAAGTAGTGGCGTAGCATCGAGCCTAAACCCCCAATGTCCGTAGAGTTTGGTGTCGATAATATTGAGTAAGTTAAAGATTAAAATTAAAATAATGGTATAAAATTTAAAGAAAACCGACACAATTTGGGTTTTGAACAAAAATAAGCCCATAATTAGGCTTGATAAGAATAAAATATACGAACTTACCGACACATCGTGCAATAATCCATGATAAAAAACCGCCAAATAGTCGCGAAATGTGAGTTCGCTGCCAAAATTTTGATTGAAAAGTAGAAAAAAAAGCTTTGCCAACACAAAATAGACCAGCCAAAATAGGAAATAGCGAGAAAGTAAAAGGAATCTTTCTTTCATAATCCACCAAAATATGTGTTTTTTGTGATAAAACAGTTTGTAGTTAAAAGAAAAAAGCCCTTGTAGTACAAGAGCTTTCTGTGTGAATTGGTGCGGAAAAGGAGGGATTCGAACCCCCGGAAGTGTTACCTTCAACGGTTTTCAAGACCGCCGCATTCGACCGCTCTGCCACTTTTCCAATTCGGCTGCAAAAGTAAAATCTTTTTTTGATATTGCAAAAAAAAATGTTCTTTTTTTACAAAAAAAAGTGCCATTTACCAGATTGCGCTTATTTAGGTTGTGACGAGAGAATTGTGACTATTTTTTTAATTGTTTGATTTATAATCGTTTTCTTTAACATAAAATATCGTTTATTTTTGTTGTGTTATTTAACTAATTGATTGTGTAATAAATAGAATACTTAAAAAAGTTGTTTAAAATTCAATATTTTTTGATTTTTCGGGAATAAAATAATATTTTAACATTTTGTTATTCGAATTTAGAAAAATTTGTGTACTTTTACTTTTTTATAATTTCGGTTACTTCATGAGTTACTCTATCATTAATTTAATAATTTAACAATTCAACAATTTATGAAAGAAATTGTTTTTTTAAATAACAATGCTAATAAATGGAAAAAATTTGAGGATTTGCTTAATCCTAACAGCAAAACAACTCCCGACGAAATAGCCGATTTATTTATAGAAGTAACCGACGATTTAGCTTATGCACGTACTTTTTACACACGCAGCAAAACAACTACTTACTTAAATAGTCTGGCATTAAAAGCCTACCGCAGCATTTACAAAAATAAAAAAGAGAGCTACAAACGTATCTTTACTTTTTGGAGCGAAGAACTTCCTCTGGTCTATCGTGAAACTCGCAAATACATACTTTATTCGTTGGCTATTTTTTTACTTTCCGTAGCCATTGGCATTGTATCGTCGGCTAATAATATTGATTTTGTGCGAATTATACTTGGCGATGAGTATGTGGACATGACCCTTCGCAACATTGAAAACAAAGACCCCATGGCGGTGTACAAGTCAATGCAAGAAACCGAAATGTTTGTAATGATTTCGCTCAATAATATTTATGTTTCCTTTTTAGCTTTCGTATATGGAGTTTTTGTTTCGATAGGCACAGCTTATGTACTGCTAATGAATGGAATAATGTTGGGTAGTTTTCAATATTTCTTCTACGAATACGGAGTGCTCAAAGAATCGGTTTTGACTATTTGGATACATGGCACACTCGAAATTTGGGCTATAATAGTAGCTGGAGGAGCAGGCATTACGCTGGGCAACAGTATTTTATTTCCCGAAACCTATTCGCGTATAGTATCGTTTCGTGTGGCAGTGCGCAAGGGACTAAAAATGGCAGTTGGCTTAGTACCTATCTTTATTGCAGCCGCTTTTCTCGAAGGTTTTATTACTCGCCATACCGATTTTCCCGATGCCGTAAGACTTTTTATTATTTTAGCCTCACTCTCATTTATTGTTTGGTATTTCTTTATTTATCCCCAAAAAGTTTTTGAAAAAGTACTCAAGCAAAATAGTAAAACGAGAAATGAATTAAGCTAATAAATCATTGATTTACATAACTAAAAAGCATTAATCGTTAACCATAATTTGTTCGAGAATAATTAAAACTGAAAATATATAAACGGTTGCACATCTTCCGACTGGAATTGAATAACCAATTGAACAGCTATAATAAAAAAGGCAATCTTTAGCCAGTAAGGCGAATCTACAAATTTTTGGGTAGTTCTTTCGGCATACTGCAATGAAAAGGAGTGCATTATATATCCTACAATCAGCATAACAATCCAAGTACTTCTAACACTTACAAAAGGAGCTATGTAAGCTAAATCCATTTGGGTAGCTATCTGAGCAATCATTTGCCAAGCTACCTGAAAACTTTCGGCTCTAAAGAAAATCCAAAGAAAAATTACAAAATGAAATGTAACAAACCACGATAAAAATGTAACTACATAAGTATTAGGTATTGCATCGAGCTTTTTCTTTAAAAATTTGTGTATTGCCAGCCCAATTCCATGCCATGCGCCCCAAAAAACAAATTTCCACGAAGCTCCGTGCCATAAACCACCTAAAAACATGGTAATAAACAGGTTGATATAAGTACGAACCTTGCCTTTACGGTTTCCACCCAGCGGAATGTACAAATAATCGCGAAGCCACGACGAAAGCGAAATGTGCCAACGTCGCCAAAACTCAGTAATATTTTTCGATTGATAAGGCAATAGAAAGTTTACTCCAAAATCGAAGCCCATCATAAGTCCCAAACCAATAGCCATATCGGAATAACCCGAAAAGTCCATGTAAATTTGCAAAGTGTATCCGTAAACCGCCATTAAATTCTCAAAACCCGAATAATGGGTAGGGTCGGCAAAAACCAAATCATTGTATTGTGCAATGTAATCGGCAATTACCGCTTTTTTTATCAAGCCCATAATAACCAAATATAGACCAGAATACATAGCTTGGCGTGTAATTGTAATTTTTTTCTCTAATTGTGGCAAAAATAAGTTGGCTTTTACAATTGGACCTGCCACTAATTGAGGGAAAAAGGACAAGAAAAATGCATAATCGAGTATATTTTGGCTTGGTTTTAGTTAAAAAGATGTCGAGCGGCTGAAAGTTTGTTTGTAAAAGTTGTGCAATGTTGAAGGCTAAAAAGTTAGTGTATTTAAAATATGCCAAAAGCCCCAAACTCATAAACAATGCGAGCAAAAGCCAGAATTTTCGAAGTTTTTGATTTTCTGTTTTGTCAATCAAAATTGCAAACCCCCAATCGGTTATTGCTGTAAAAACTAGAATAAGAAAATACCAACCGCTTGATTTATAGTAAAAAAAGAAACTAAATGCTATAACATAAAGTGTTACCGAAAGCCGATTGCCTTTGATGAGCGCGTAAATAACTACAAAAACAGTAAAAAGCACAAAAAAGCTACCACTATTGAAAAGTAATGGGCTTTGAGAATCGTAAATAAATAATTGTGATAAAAATTCTTTCATATTTAAAGGCATTTGCACATTTTAAATTCGGGCGCAAAATTAGAACTTTCAATAAGAATTGCAATTTATTTGACAAACTATTTTTGACAAAAGGTTGCATTATTTTAACTCTTTGATTGTGTGTAGAATGAATAAGATATAAGACAAATTGAAAATTTAATTTTATTAAACTAATATACCAAAAGACTTTATCAAATTCCTTTAATTTGCATTATAAATAGACCAAAATAAAAAGCGAAGCACCTGTAATCGAAAAACCTTGCAAAAATCCAATATAAACTTCAGTAGTTGAATGTTTTTGCAAATACAAACGAGCAAAAGCGACCAAACCGATAATTAAAACCAAAGGTGCAAAAATAAAATCGAGATTAATCCAATAAACCAACGCCACAAAAAGTATGTAAGCCAGCACACCGCCTGCGCCTACCATGTGTGTACTTATTTTCCAAAACCATGATATTGTGGCAGTTACAAACGCATTGATGCTTATAGAATAGATAAACAAAAGCACCACTTTGGGAACAATTCCTCCCGATTGTAAAAAAATATAAGTACTTAATGTAGAAATAGTTAAAACAAACAAAGGCAAAACTCTTTCGCGTTTCTTTTCCAGCATAAGCGAACTGATAAGCCCCAAACTTTGAAATGCCAAAACCATTATCAATGGAATGATTATCACCGAAATAATAAATATTCCATACACATAATTTTTGAGCGAACTATGCAAATAACCTATTCTACTGTCGGTATTGAACAGTAGAAAAATAGCATAAAGCGGCATAAACAACGGGTGAAAAACAAACGATATTATTTCGGAAAAAGTTTTTTTCATTAATGTTAAATTGTTAAATTGTTCATTATTCATTATTCATTATTCATTATTCATTCTTTATTTCTCAAAGTTCTTTTCGTAAGCGAGCTACTGCAATGTCTAGCTGTTCGCGGTATTTTGCAACCGTCCGGCGAGCTATGATATAACCTTTGTCGGCTAAAATTTTCGATAATTTATCGTCGGTCAAAGGTCTTTTTTTACTTTCTGCGCTAATGCATTCCTGTAAAATTTTTTTGATTTCGCGGGTCGAAACCTCTTCTCCCGACTCGGTTTGCATTCCTTCCGAAAAGAAATACTTTAGCGGATAAATTCCGAAATGAGTTTGAATGTATTTGCTATTTGCTACACGCGAAATAGTAGAAATATCTAAACCTGTTTTTTCTGCTATGTCTTTCAAAATCATTGGTTTAAGCTTAGTTTCGTCGCCGTCGAAAAAGTATTCTTGTTGGTATTCAACTATCGCATTCATGGTGTGAATAAGCGTATTTTGTCGCTGTTTGATAGCATCGATAAACCACTTAGCCGAATCCAATTTTTGCTTTACAAACTGCACCGCATCTTTTTCGCTGCGTGTAGATTTTCCCATGCTTTTGTTTTTAGAAAATGTATCGAGCATTTCGGCATACGTTCTGTTTACGCGCAATTCAGGAGCATTCTTCGAGTTTAAGCTCAATTGAATAATGCCTTCGTCGTAAGTTAAAATAAAATCGGGAATAATTTGTTGAAACGCTTTATTTTCTGAATCGCCAAACGAACTTCCTGGTTTAGGATTCAATTTGATAATTTCGGAAATTACTTTTTTGAGCATATCGTCTGAAATGCCCAAACGCGAAGTGATTTTGAAATAATGTTTCTTGGTAAATTCTAAGAAAAAGCTGTTCATTATCTTGCGAGCCATTGCCAAAGGCTCATTGTGTGCGTCTTTTTCTAGTTTTTTGTCGAGCTGAATAATTAAACATTCTTGTAGGTCAATAGCACAAACTCCAGGAGGATCAAAGTTTTGCACTATTTTAATAATACGCTTTACTTCCTCTTCCGATACCAAAATATTTTGTAAAAAAGCCAAATCATCTACAATAGCTTCAATAGAGCGTCGCAAATAACCTGTTTCGTCAATATTTCCAATAATGTAAGTGGCAACAGCATTTTCTGTTTCAGTCAAAAAATGCAAATCTAATTGCGAAATCAAATATTCGTGAAACGTAATATCTTGAGTAAAAGGAAGTTCTACAACCTTATCATCTTTGGAGTAATTGTTTGAGTTTAATTTGTAATCGGGAAAATCATCGTCGTCCACATACTCACTTACCGAAAATTCCTCTATGGTTTCGTGGCTGTCTTCATGAATATCATCATGGCTATCTTCTTGGTTGTCTGTAGAATCGACGGTTTGCTTCTCAGCATCGTCAAATCCTGCACCCTCTTCCAAAGCCGGATTTTCTTCAATTTCTTTTTTTATTCGCTGCTCGAGTTGAATAGTAGGCACTTCGAGCAGCTTAATCAATTGAATTTGCTGTGGCGAAAGTTTTTGTAATAACTTTTGTTGAAGTTTTTGATTTAACATGTGCTTTAAGTTCTTCTTATATCTTTAGAAAATGTCTATAAATTATGTTTTCTTGGTTACATTCCAATTTTAAATTTCTGATTTAGAATACCAAACTACGTTTTTTTAGTTGCTACACCCTCGATAAATCTAATTTACAGAAGCCTCTTTATTTTAATCTAATATTAAGCACCAGTGCTATTTATTTTTGAGCAAAACCTTTGCTACTTACTATCATTAAAATTATGCTATTTTAATTCTTTATTCACTCATTTACAGCACACAAAAAGATTGTTTCTTATTAGCCTCTCAGCAAAAAACGCATCTTTTTCGTTATTTTTTAATTTTAAAATCCTCATTTACTGGAGGTAAACTACTGGTTTAAAATTTCAAACTGCTTTAAATTTGTTGTTTTTATCTAACACTAATTAAAAATCAAAATAAACGAACTAAAATATTTTCAAAAATATAAATTTTTTTCTAAAAAAAATAGGAATAAAGGTATAATTTTTGATAAAACATACTTTTTTTTATATTTTTCTGAAAATTAAGTACTTAACAAATATCTTACAATTCATTTTTTTAATGTTCTTATTCGATTTTTCCTTTGTTTGAAATTGTAAATTCAAATTATTTTTTGTAAATTTGTAAAAAAACACAAATACCCTCAAACAAATATGAAAACAAACAACACAAAAGGTTTTTCGGGCTTGTTTTACGAGCGAGCTTTGCCCAACGAATATTTAGTAGTGGTAGGAAAAAAAGACAGCAAACCTATTTTGGGTGGGCGTAAGTTTAAGTGGTTCAACAGGTTCATGCGCGTGCCGGCGTATGTGCAACGCTTGAAATTTGTTACCGACAATGCAAACGTCGATTACCAAGGAATTGGGATAGAAGGCTACGCAACATGGCGTATTGACCCCGAAAAACCCGAAAAATCGATTTCTACTCTCGATTTTTTTGGAGAGAATGATCCAATGAGCAAAACCAATGAAGAACTTAAAACCATTTGTATTGAGGCAGTTAGGCACGTTATAGCCAACATGAGCATTGATGATGCTCTCAAGAAAAAAGATGATATAGCCAATAATTTGAAAAATCAATTAAAAGTAATTGAAGAAAAATGGGGAATTATCTTCGACCAAGTTGGTATTGAGAAAGTTACCGTTATGTCGAATCGACTTTTTGCCGATTTGCAATCCGACTTTAGAAGCAAGCTAAAGCTTGAAGCTGAACGCTCTAAAATGCTAACAGATAGAGAAATAGCAAAAGAGCAAAATGCGATTAACGAGAAAAACTCGCTCGAACAACTCGAAACCAACAAAAAATTAGAACTAATACGCATAGAAAACAAAACAAAGATAGAAGAACGTGAACTTTCTGAAAGTGTGAGCATTGCAGCTCAGAAGCAAAAAATAAAAGAAACTGCTTTTAGAAACGAAATGGCTTTTAACATGGAGCAAGAAGAAAAAAAGCACGAACTCGAAATTCTTAAAAACAATTTGCAATTAGTTCTCAATGAGCTAGAATCAAAAACATTGGTAACTCAAAGTACGCTCGAAGATTTAAAAAACCAAATAAGTGAAAAGCAACTAAAAATTGAAGAACTTTCGACACGTGTATCGCAAATTTATACCGACGACAAGCTTCGAAACGATTTTATTGTCAGTTTGCCTAAAATTTTTGGTGCAATGAAAATTGATAATTATTCAATTTTAGATTCGGGTTCCGAAAATTCAAGTTTGCCTGTTATGAAGCTGCTCAACGAACTCTTGCATTCGCTCAAAAGCTCTGGACTTGACTTTTTTAATGCTAAAAAGTAATACAAGTAGTAAACCAAAATTAATTGTATATCTTGTGTACTAAGTGCTTAAAAACAAACAAATAACAAAGGTTTTGCTCAAAAATTATTAGCATTTGAGTCTATTGAAAATTTTAAAAGCTGTTTGAACAAAATTCAAACAGCTTTTTTTGGCAACTAATCTGTATTTTAGTTATTTGTACAAGAAATATTTTTTTGCTTTTTCTTTAAAAACAAGCGCGTCTTTGTTCCAAAGAGCTTCGATGTCAGAAAATTTATAGTTTTTCATAAATTCTTTGCGTATTTTGTCTGTTCCACACACTTTGTCGAACATATCAAATCTATTTTCGGCACCCTCAAAAACAGAAGTATCGGGCTTCATTTGGTAAGCTACTTCGGCAAAACGAAATTGAATTTCGGTAAGTTTTGCCTTTTCTTTGTCGGTAAAATAAACCTGAACGCCCGAAAATTCTTGCTCTTTTTTGCTCAAATAGTACGGCTTAAAATGAATAGGTCTAAAAAGAACGCCTTCCAATCCTAAATTATTCATGCGTTTTGCAAGTTCTTCGCCATCAAGCCAATTGGTTGCAAAAATCTCGAAAGGCAAAGTATATCCCACGCCAATCATGTTTCCATCGAGCTCGCCCAAAATGCCCGACATGGCATAATATTCCGATGAGTTTGCCCTTGGAATGTGCGGCGAGCTTGGAACCCAAGGCAATCCGGTTTGCTCAAAAGTCATGCTTCGTTTCCAGCCTTCCATTTTCACAACACTCAATTTGCATTTTAATCCGTTGGAAAGTAATCCGGTTTCGTTGATGTAGGTTGCAAACTCGCCTGGGGTTAATCCATAAATATACGGAATGGGGTATTGGCTCACAAAAGAGAAGAAGCCTTCTTCTACCAAAGGACCTTCAAATCTATTGCCACCCAATGGATTAGGTCTATCTAAAACCACTACTTCAATGTTGTTTTCGGCTGCCGCTTCCATTGCTAAGCCCAAAGTACTGATAAATGTATAAGAACGAGCTCCAATATCTTGAATATCATATACTAAAACATCTATTCCTTGTAGCATTTCTTTGGTTGGCTTTCGAGTTTTTCCATAAAGAGAAAACACTGGCAAGCCTGTTTTTGAGTCTGTTTCGGCTCCAACATGGGCTCCGGCAGTAAAATTTCCTCTTACTCCATGTTCAGGTCCGTAAAGAGCTACCAAATTTACCTCTTTACTTTCAAATAAAATGTCGGTTGTAGATTTGAGCTTTGAATTTACTCCAGTTGGATTAGTTATTAAACCCACTTTTTTGCCTTTAAGTACACTAAAGTTGTTTTCTTGTAATACCTCTAATCCTGTTTTTACTTTTATTGGCTGTGCGCAAGCATTAAGAACCGAAAAAAGCAATAAAATAGCAATACCCTTTTTCATGTAAAAATATGTTTATTAAATGGTTATGTTTTATTTTTAAAAATAATGAAATTTATAAAGTCATGAACTTTTATTTCACAATTTGTATTACAAAAATAGATTTTAAAATTAGTATAACCAAATATTTTAATAGCTTTTTTAAATTAGTTCTGCAATAAATTTTTCGTAATCTCTTTCGCTTAAATACCATAAATCGAGCCAATTAAGAGCAGCTTTAGTGGTTGAAAAGATTTCAAAATCGATAGGTAAATTTTGCATGGAAAGCGTAAAAAGTATAGTTAGGCTTGTTTGTTCTGGCGAGTCTGCTAGAAAAGCACTTTTTCGTTTTTTTATATATTGCTTGTTTTCTTCTTGAAACTTTGCTATTTCTTTTATTTCGGACAAACTAATATTTGTTTTGGCATGGCGCAAATCAATTAAGTGGTTGAATGTTGGGTCAAATTCAGGCATTGAATTTTTGCTTTTTTTTGCACTAAGTATAGCGTCTAGTGTTATTTCACCAGAAAAAAACTCAATAATTAAGTTATATTGAGGTAGTATTTTATATCTAACATTAAGCATTTTTATATAATAATTACATTGCTTTTGGAAATAAATATTATGAGTTAGCAAATATAATAATAAAAAACTTGTAAACTTACCTTTTTCTAAATTAAATTTTAAATGTTTTTTTATTTGAAAAAAAATACTCATTCTTTTGTGCTTAAGAATGAGTAATTTGAAAGCGTTTTTGTTATTTTTTCAAAGGCACAATTCCTATTCCTGGGCGTTGGGGCAAGGTAACTTTGCCGTTTACTATTTTTATACCATCAAATTTATCGTTGCTAATGAGAATGTTACCATCTAAATCTGCCCAATCTACTAGCGGCGAGAGTTGTGC
>JAIFNL010000304.1 GCA_020047755.1 Bacteroidota bacterium | reverse complement strand
ATTTCATCAAGTTTTCGCTTTATTTCGGCTTTGGTCATGCCCAAAATTGCTCCATTCAAAAACACATTCTCTCTTCCCGTAAGTTCGGGGTGAAAACCCGTTCCCACTTCCAAAAGGCTGGCTATGCGTCCGTTTACTTTTATTTCGCCGGTGGTTGGTCCCGTTACGCGCGAAAGGATTTTCAACAGAGTAGATTTTCCAGCTCCATTTTTGCCAATGATGCCGAGTATTTCGCCTTTTTTTACTTCCAAGTTAATGTCTTGCAAAGCCCAAACATAATCGCCATCGATGCTATTGAGTTTGTTTTCCGAACCAATTTTTAGCGTAGGGTCGCCCTTGCCACGCACACGCCACCACCAACGCTGAAGGTCGCTTTGCAAAGTACCCGTGCCAATGGTTCCCAAACGATATTGCTTCGATATATTTTCAAGTTTTATAGCTATTTCGCTCATTTACATAAATGGGTTTACTATTCTTAACATATTTTCAATCAACTGATTGTGCTGCATATCTTCAGAATATAGAATAGTACAGTTGTTTTCTAATGCAGAAGCTATAATAGCACTATCATAATAGGAAAATTGATATTTTTCTTTAATTTTCAATGCTCTTTTTATAGTTTTAAGCTCAATTTTAGAAATAAGAAAATATTCAGCCAACTTAGTTATCGTTAAGTCTAAACCATCGTATGTAAAATTTAACTTTTTTAAAGCTACATTACAAAATTCATTTATAACTTGAATTGAAATAATATTTTTGCTATTATCTAATTTACTTGCTAAAATTTCGGCTTTACCTGTATTATCTTTCAATAGATAAATTAAAATATTCGTATCTATAAATATTTTATCGCTCATTAGCTTCTTCTCTATTAAATTTATAGTCAGTAGGTAGTCCAGTTCTCAAAAAATCAAATGCATTCATTAGTTTATTTTCATTTTTAATAAGCTGATCTTCACCCAAACTATCAGTTGCAACATATTCTATATCTACATTATACCTAATAACGAGTTTCTGTAAAAAAATATCTAATTCTTTTTCCGCTTTTCTAGGCAGTTGATTAAAGAAAATTTGAGGATTTTCTTTGAAAGTATCTATATTGATTATTTGTTGCATATTCTTTTTTTTTACTAAATATTAGAACAAAGGTAACAATTCTTACAGAAAAAAACAATCCTTATTTTTTTCCAATAACACCCAGTCGGTATTGTTTGGATATATTTTCAAGTTTTATAGCTATGTCGTTCATTTATATAAATGGGTTTACTATTCTTAAACTATTTTCAATAAGTTGATTGTGCTGCATATCTTCTGTGTAAAGAATTGAACATTTGTTTTCTAAAGCGGAAGCAACAACCAAACTATCCCACAATGAAAATCGATACTTCGATTTAACATACCATGCGACCTCCAAGGTGTTAATGCTTTGATTACTAACCTGCGCATTTTTTACAATTTCATTGATATAGAGAATTATTCTATCATCTTGAACTTTATATTTTAATAAAATATTATAAAATTCATTTAATATTTGAGTATTTACAATAATATTTAGATTGCTTTGAATCAAGCGAATTGCAATTTTTCTCTTATCAAATTCATCGGTATTTTGTAAAACAGCATATATAAAAATATTAGTATCTATAAATATTTTATCTTTCATTTAATTCCTCGCGTGTATATTTTATAGTTTCAGATACATTTATTGGCTCTTTTTCAAATAGCCCAAATTTAGATATGTTTTGAGAGTCTAAATTTGACAATTCTAAGTTATACTTAAAAACAAAATAACTCAGCCAATTTGCGAACTCGCTTTCAGCTTCCTTGTCAAGTTGTTTGAAGAAAATTTGTGGATTTTCTTTAAACAAATTCATATCTATTGTTTGTAACTGCATAGCTTTCAAATATTAAATTCTTTTGAATAGTACAAAAACAGCCTGATTATTTTTGTCCAATTATTAAAAATTTCTCAATAAATTACCTTGTAAAGTTGTTGCTTTTTCTATAATTTTCGAATATTTTCAGGAATGTCATTTCTATTTTTCTGCACCACAAAAGTAAATCATTTTTTTGTAAAAAAGAAATTTTGATGAATGCTTCAAATCAGTAACACCAATTTTAGATAGTAACCCCAAAATTATTCGCTTGCCATGCCGTAAGTTGCTTTTCATTAATGCCTTAAAAAGAATCTTTGATTTTAATAAGCATTGCAGCCAATTGTGTTTTGAAATCTTTTTTGCCCGATTCTAAATCAGGGGCTTTGCCTTCAACACTATACATCGACTCCATAAGGTTGAGCAATTCGTTTTGAATCATTCCGCGCATGGGCAGTTTTGCCATCATTCCGTACATGGCAGCATTTCCTTGGCTTTTCAGCTCTGGGTGTTGCTTAACATGAGCAACTGCTTGTTGCAAATCATTCAAATACGCTTGAGCCGTAGTCGAATGAATGGGCGAAACCATGGCGTGTAGGCAAGCGGGCTTTTGTTGTCGGTCAATATGCCAGCCTTTTTTTTCCATTTGGTCGCCCACGGCATAAATATCTATTGCTTCCGAAACCGAATGGTAAGCAAACAAACTAGCATGTGGTGTTCCTAAAATGCTCAAACCTTCTATTTGAGCTATGCCTTGCGTTAATTTGTCGGTTGTTTGCATTATCTTTTCAGCCGTTTGTGTGTAATTATCTTGCCCCATGTACATTAGCGTAGCCCAAGCAGCAGCAATAGCACCGCCCGGGCGTGTGCCTAACAATGCCGGCGAAACAAACATTCCGCCTTGCCACTCGCTGCTTACAAAGAATTGATGCCGCAAATACTCCATGCTTCGATACAAAATGACCGAAGCTCCTTTGGCAGCAAATCCATATTTATGTATGTCGGCTGAAATAGAAGTTACTCCCGCCACTCTAAAATCCCAAAGAGGCAAAGCGCGGTTGTTTTTTTCAACAAAAGGTAAAATAAAACCACCCACGCAAGCATCTACATGCAAAGGTAATTTGTGTTTAATAGCCAACTGCCCAAGTTCTTCGATGGGGTCGATGGTTCCAAACGGATACGATGGCGCAGAACCTACCAATAGCATGGTATTTTTGTTGATAAGCTTTTCAACTGCCGCCACATCTACTCGCTTATTGGCATCGAGCGGCGCGTACACTATTTTCACATCAAAATAATGCGAGGCTTTATTGAAAGCAATGTGAGCCGATTCGGGCAAAATCATTTCGGGCAAATCGGTTGATTTGTTGGTAAAACGCTTTATGATGGTATTGTTTTTTGCTCTAAATCGGTCTCTGTATGTTTTTACAGCAAGTAAAAGGCTCTCAGTGCCACCGGAGCTTAAATTTCCTACCGCAAAATCGCCGCCATGAAACAAATCTGCCGTCATGCGTACTACTTCGTTTTCCATTTGTTTCAAGCTCTTGAAAGCCATTGGATTCAACGCATTTTCGCTAAAATACTCGTTGTAAGCCGATTTTACAAAATCCAAATGTTCCTTGCTGTAAGGATAGACCAAGCTCCACACTTTGCCAGAGTTGTAATCTACATCACTGTGTCGCATTTGTTTCAATCTTTCTAAAACAACCTCTTTGCTTAAGCCCTCTTGGGGTATTTGATAATTCATAGTTCTTTTTTGATATAAATAATCTCTAATCAATGCCGCCAAAGTTAAGCCCTCAAGTGTTTTAAACCCTTGAAAGGCTAATAATCAAAATAATTTCAACTTTGCCAACTTTAAATTACTAACGATTAATGTTTTTTCTCTTTTAATACAATCCATTGAAATTCACCTACGCTAAAACGTTGATTTACAACGCCTGTTACTTTTATTTTTTCGCCATCGTTGGGCAAATCGTTGTCGGTAACAACTCTCATCTTTTTGCCCGAACCGTCGTCTAAATAATAATATTTGGTTATCAGAATATCGGTTGTATTTTCTACCTTCCCTTTGATGGAAACCTCTTTGCCGTCGTATTTTTCTATGTTGGTATAAATAGAGTTTATTCGGGTAGCGCACGAGGCTAAAAATAAACTAGCCAATAGCATTGAAGCCATTGCTATTTTCAAACTGTTTTGAAAAGTATTATTTAACATATTTTATGATTTTATAACAATTACTATTTTTTTTATTTGTACCCAAATTTGATTTACGTAGAAACTCCTAAATAGTGTATATATTTTTGATTTTTAACTAACTAAACTAAATACAACTATTTAAAACTTTCCTTATGAAACAAAAAAAGTCGCTAAACAAATAAACTCAAAGAAGAATATTTTTAGTATATATCGCTTTAAATGTTGTTTATTTGTAGTTTTATCCTATATTTACAACTTTAAATACAAACACAAAATTTGCAGCTCAAAGATGTTGCAAAATTAAGAAATTAAAATTTAAAACATTGGACTTACAAGTATTATTACCCTTTTTTCTTTACTTTGTTTTGTTAATAGCTATTGGCTTGTACACTAGTAAAAAATCTATCAAAACAACCGAAGAACTTTTTGGGGCTGGGAAAAAATTAAATCGTTTTGTGGTAGCTCTTTCCGCAGTTATTTCGGGCAGAAGTGCTTGGCTTTTATTAGGTTTTACTAGTTTGGTTTACATGATTGGGCTTTCTGCTATTTGGTCGGCAATAGGCTACATACTTGTCGAAATGTTTCTTTTTTTATTTTATGCTCCTAAAATTCACCAATATACCGATAGCCACAATTGTGTAACCATTCCCGATATTTTTGAAGCACGTTTCAACGACAAAAAAGGCAGTTTACGCATTTTGCTTACCTTTATTTTCTTTGTTTTTATTGTAGCTTACTTGTCGGCACAGTTTGTAGCTGGCGGAAAAGCATTCTTTGCCTATTTCGATTTAAATCAAAATGTGGGTATGATAATTACGGCAAGCATTGTGCTTGTTTATGTTCTTTTTGGTGGCTATTTAGCCGCAGGAACAACCGACATGGTGCAAGCATTTTTTATGATTATTGCACTTATTGGTTTGCCCATTATTGGTATTTTGAATGTAGAAGGTTTTAATGTAATTACCAACGAACTGGCTTCGTTGCCACAATTAAACAACATGCAAACACCCATAGCAGGCAGCGAAGGCATGATGCTAAACCCAATGGCATTGAGCTTTTTGGCTTTGCTCGGTGGTTTAGGAATAGGCTTAGGTTCTACTGGAAGCCCGCGTATTATTATGCGCTACATGGCTATCAACGAAGCCAAACAATTCAAATGGATTGCTTTTATTGGAACTATCTGGAATATTTTATTAGCTGGCGGCGCATTGTTCATTGGTTTGATTGGGCGTGCCTACTTTACCGAGATTTCTACTTTGCCTAATGCCGACCCCGAAAATATATACGTTTCGCTAGCCGAACGATTGTTCATGCCCATTTCGCCTATGCTTATTGGTTTGCTTTTAGCATCTATTTTTGCTGCCATTATGTCCACTGCCGACAGCCAATTATTTGTAATTGCTTCGAGCGTAGTGCGCGATGTTTATGTAAAAATGATTCGTGGAGGCAAAGAAATTTCACAAACAAGGCTTAGTGTTTATGTGCGTTTGGTGGTAGTGCTTATTATTTCGCTTTCCGTTTTGTTGGGGCTTTTGGTTGATGTATCTGTGTTTAGTTTTGTACTTTTTGCTTGGGCTGGATTAGGCGCGTCTTTAGGTCCCGCCTCTATTCTTACTCTTTTCTGGAAACGAACAACTCAAAATGGTGTTATTGCTGGTTTTTTATCAGGTAGCATTTCTGTTTTTATTTGGAAATTAACGCCTTTCTTAAGCAATTTAATTTACGAACTGGTGCCGGCTTTTTTCATTTCGGTAGGTTTTACGATTGTAATAAGCTTACTCGACAAAAATGCAAAAACACAAGAACAAATGCAAATAGATGAAATTTCGGTCGATAACATTCACGAAATTCAAAACATTAGCGACAAATTAATTAATAACGACTAATTCTATGCTTCTACAATATTGAAGATGCGAATAAAATTACCTGACTATTATTTTTCTAAAATACTTTCATTCAAATGAAAAAAGCAATTATACTTGGTGCTAGCGGACTTACCGGAAGCTTGCTTCTGCAAAAATTATTGGCACTGCCAGACTACGAGCAAATACTCGTCTTCAACCGAAAAACACTTGGCGTTTCGCACCCAAAACTCACCGAATACATTGGCGAAGTAACTAATTTAACTACCTTTGCCAACGAATTTGATGCTCACGAGGTCTTTTGCTGCATAGGCACAACCGCAAAAAAAACACCCGATAAAACGCTTTACCGACAAATTGATTTTGGGATTCCGGTACAAGCTGCCCAACTGTGTAAACAAAAGCAAATCAATACCTTTGTTGTTGTTTCGGCAATGGGTGCAAACGCAAAGAGTTCTATTTTCTACAATCGCACAAAAGGTGAAATGGAAGAAGCCGTTTTAGCTCTAAATATTCAAAATACCTACATTCTCCAGCCTTCACTCATTGTAGGCAACCGAAACGAGAAACGCTTTGCCGAAGGTTTTGCTACTTTTATAATGAAGCTTATAAATCCTATCTTAGTGGGTGGTTTAAAAAAATACAAATCCATAGAAGCGGATACAATTGCCCAAGCCATGCTGGTACTTGCCAAAACAAGACCTGCAATGAAACGAATAGAATCGGATAAAATAAAGGAAATTACTTTTTGAAGAAAGCCGTGAATAACCTTTTTGCAATTTTTTTATATGAAATATAATTTACTCGTGTTTGATTGCTTATTAGCAAGTTACGCTATCATTTTATAACGAAAAAAAATTAGAAACTCAAAATATTAAACACCTTTTTAAAAAGAATACAAGTAGTGAATCAAAATTAAATAGTAACTATTTAGCATCTCTAAGTATTTGATTATCTTTTGTTTTTCACAGAGCTATCTTTTATGACTAGCTACGGCATTTATGCCGTAGTAAATAAACAAATGTACTCATGGGCTTTAGCCCAAAACGTTAGAGTAATGGCTAAAGCCCAAATCTTCTTTGCATTTTCTTACACCGCCCTAAAGGACGGTGCTAGTGATTTTAAATTTATAAACAAACCTAAATAGTATAAACTAATTTTAATCATTTACTTTCAACAATAACATTGTATTTTTAACATTACGGTATTAATTTAGCTCAAAGTCTTTATTTTATCAAAATTGATTAATTCTTTTGGTAAAAAAATACACATTTATAACTCATTTTCTCAAAATACAAATTATATTTTTGCTAAATAAATATATATATGCTAAATTTGTATATTTACAAGTTCTACATAAATTTCTAAACCTTATGGAACTAACAAATTGCCCAAATTGCAACTCTACCGAGTTTATAAAAAGCGGAGTTGTGAACAATCGCCAGCGGTACAAATGCAAAGCGTGTGCTTATTTTTTTACAGTAAATAAACATGGAAAAGAAATAGACGAGTATTATGTAAACAAAGCACTCCAACTCTATTTGGAAGGTTTGAGTTACCGAGAAATAGAGCGAGTGCTTGGCGTTTCGCACGTTAGCGTAATGAACTGGGTGCGAAAATACAACATCAAACGACCTAAGAATCTGAATTATCACCCAAGTTATAAGATACTAAATGCCACTGAATTATCTAATTTTTTCGCCAATCCTAAAAACTTAGTGGGTGCCGGAGTTATTGTAAATGAGCTAGGCGATAAATACATGCTTATAAAATGGGAACGTTTTAGAGAATAATAACCATTCTTCATTAAGTTAAGCCCGTCAATGTTTTAAAACCCTTGACGGGCTGTTTTACAAATAACCTTAACTTCGATGGCATTGAAATAGAAACTAAAAATATCAATCCTTTTTTGCATAAAACCTTGTTATTTTTTAGCTATACTAAATAAACAATTAGCTATTACAAATAATTGTATTTAATATGTTTTCGTAATATTTGCACTGCTCAACAAAAAGCAAGGAGTAAAAATATTTAATTTTCTAAACCTCAAGACAGTGCTTAATTTTTTTGAATGAATTGGAGCACATAAAAGCAATAATTTTAATTGACGTTTTAAATTAGATTATTGCCAAGTCTTTTAAACCATTTTTATATGAAAAAACAGTTCTTTTTCTGGCTAACCATTTTAGCAATTTTGCCTTTTATTTCATTTTCACAAACTACCGAAACTACTTTTGGTATTAAGTGGAAAGGTTTTGTGAAAACAGATTATATGTTTGACACAAGGCAAGTTACTGCTTCGCGCGAAGGTCATTTCAGTATTATTCCGGCTGCCGAAAATTTAGATGCCGATGGAAACGATTTGAATGCACATGCCAATTTCAACATTCTTTCTATTCAGTCGCGCTTGACGGGTGCTATTACGGGTCCCGATTTCTTCAAAATGAAAACAAGCGGTTTGCTCGAAGCCGATTTTTTTGGAAACTCTGGCACTGGACTCGACGATGTAAACGGATTTCGTTTGCGCCATGCTTTTGTAAAATTATCGAACGATAAGTTTGATATTCTCATGGGACAATTTTGGCATCCTATGTTTATAACTGAGTCATTTCCGGGTGTTTATTCGTTCAATACGGGAGTTCCTTTCCAAGCTTTTTCGCGCAATCCGCAGCTTCGTTTTTCTACCAAAGGCAAAGCCCGATTGGTTCTTACCGCTTTTACCGAAAGAGATTTTGCTACACGAGGAGCAAGTGTGAGCCGTTCGGCTGTGCCACAACTCAATGCTCAATTTCAGTATGGTTCTACCGAAAAAGTTCTTGCCGGTTTGGGTGTTAATTACAAAACTGCAAATCCGGGCTTAGGTTTGGACAATGTAACAAGTACCGCGTTCATTGGCTTTGCTAGACTAGCTCTTGGAAAAGCAGTGTGGAAACTTCAAGGTATTTACGGACAAAATATGTCTGATGTACTTATGATTGGGGCATTTGCAACCAATGCAAAAGGCGATTTTGTTTCAAACAACACTTTGTCGGTTTGGACTGAAATTCAAGGCGATATTTCGGACAAAGGCGAATGGGGCTTATTTGCCGGATACACCGAAAACAGTGGCTTTGGCGAAGCGGTAACGTTTTCGGCAGCAAACGGTTTTTTGAGCAATGTGGCAAGTATGTATCGTGTAGCTCCTCGCATTGGATTCAAATCAGGAAGCCTTACCATTGGTACCGAACTTGAATACACATCGGCTCAATATGGAGTGCTTGATATTACAACTGGCTCTATCGACATTGAAGCAATAGACCCTGTAAGCAATGTAAGACTTTTATTAACTGCTATTTATAAATTTTAAAACTCAAAGAAACTATGTCAAAATTAGATTTAAAAGGGTATTGGAAAGAAAACCTAAAATACTTGGTTATTTTACTCAGTATTTGGTTCTTAGTTTCCTATGTATTTGGTATTATCTTGGTAAACCAATTGAATACTATCACTATGGGAGGCTATAAGTTAGGATTTTGGTTTGCACAACAAGGTTCTATGTATGTTTTTGTTGTTTTAATTTTCATTTATGTAAAATTAATGGCAAAATTAGATAAAAAATACGCAGTAGAAGAATAAAACTAAACTTATAAAAAAAAGAAATATCATGGGAATATTAGCTTGGACATGGATTATTGTGGGGCTTACCTTTGCACTTTACATTGGTATTGCAATTTGGACTCGCGCCACCTCATCAAAAGAATTTTACGTAGCGGGCGGAGGAGTTTCGCCGCTTATGAACGGAATGGCAACGGCAGCCGACTGGATGTCAGCCGCTTCGTTTATATCACTTGCCGGAATTGTTTCCTTTGAAGGCTACGACGGCTCGGTGTATTTAATGGGCTGGACTGGCGGCTATGTGCTTTTGGCTCTGCTGCTTGCACCTTATTTGCGTAAGTTTGGTAAATTTACAGTGCCCGATTTTATTGGCGATAGATATTATTCAAATTCGGCACGTATTGTAGCGGTTGTGGCTGCTTTGATTGTTTCATTTACTTATGTAGCGGGTCAAATGCGTGGTGTAGGGATTGTTTTTTCGAGATATTTAGAAGTTGATATTAATACAGGTGTGTATATTGGAATGGCTATTGTGTTGTTTTACGCAGTGCTTGGCGGAATGAAAGGAATTACTTACACGCAAGTAGCTCAATACATGGTACTTATTTTTGCTTTTATGGTTCCGGCTATTTTTATTTCTATTCAAATGACCGGAAATCCTATTCCACAATTGGGCTTTGGCGGCAAAGGCGAAGATGGTATGTATTTGCTTCAAAAACTTGATGGATTGCACAAAGAACTTGGTTTTCACGAATATACTTCTGGTAGCAAATCGCTGGTTGATGTTTTTGCCATTACATTGGCTTTAATGGTTGGTACTGCCGGATTGCCTCACGTGATTGTTCGTTTTTTCACCGTACCTAAGGTTTCCGATGCACGTGTTTCGGCTGGTTGGGCACTTATTTTTATTGCTATTCTTTACACAACTGTTCCGGCTGTTGCGGTTTTTGCACGCACCAACCTTATCGAAACGGTAAGCAACAAAGAATATAAAAACATGCCGCCTTGGGTTGGTAACTGGGAAAAAACCGGATTACTTACCTTTGACGACAAAAACGCCGACGGAGTTATTCAATACGTTGCCGATGCTCAACTAAACGAATTGACAATTGACAAAGACATTATCGTGTTGGCAAATCCCGAAATAGCAAACTTACCTAACTGGGTAGTTGCTTTGGTGGGTGCGGGCGCACTTGCTGCGGCTTTGTCCACAGCCGCCGGATTGTTGTTGGTTATTGCCTCGTCCATTTCGCACGATTTATTGAAAAAAGTACTTGTTCCTAAAATTACTGAGCGTCAAGAATTGTATGCAGCACGCGGAAGCGCAGCAGTAGCAGTAATTATTGCCGGATATTTTGGAATTAACCCGCCCGGATTTGTGGCGGCAGTGGTTGCACTAGCGTTTGGTTTGGCGGCGGCTTCGTTTTTCCCTGCCATTGTGTTGGGTATTTTCGATAAACGCATGAACAAACAAGGCGCTGTTACCGGAATGATAGTAGGTTTGCTATTGATGTTGTTTTATATGCTCAAATTCAAATTTGGTATTTTCGATGGTGGCAAAGATGCAGTAGCTTCACTCGCTCCCGATTGGTGGTTTGGTGTTTCGCCCGAAGGTTTTGGTTCGATAGCTATGCTTGTAAACTTTGTGGTTTCGATAATTGTTTCGCGTCTTACAACTGCTCCACCCGAAAATATTCAGCATTTGATTGAAGATATTCGTATCCCAATGGGTGCAGGAAAAGCAGTAGTACACTAATTTAATTAGGAATTAGGAATTAAGAATTAGGAATGAAAAATGAGAAATGAAGAATGAAAAATGAATTCTTAATTCAATGTCGTTTAGTTAAGAAACCTGTCAGGCTAGCAACTAGCTAATTGATACGATGACTTAAAGTCATCGTATCAATATTGCGAAATCCTTAACTAAACGACATTAATTCTTAATTCTTAATTCTTAATTCTTAATTCTTAATTCTTAATTCTTAATTCTTAATTTTAAAAAAATTGCCTGAATATTTTTTTCATTTGCTTGAAATAGTATCTCTCTTTTCTATTAAAAAGGGCAAATGAACTAGATATAACCATACAAACATCATTTGCAAATGCAAACAAACTATGTATAACCCTACAAGCTTCATGTACACGTGCAAATAAACTATGTACAGCCCTACAAGCCTCATGTACGAGTGTAAATGAGCCTTGTATAACTCTACAAGCCTCATTTACACGTGTAAATAAGCCATGTACAATCTCATATTGACCTTTTTAGGTGTGCAAGGTGCCTATATTAAACTAACTATGCTTTTTTTGCACTTACACGCGTAAATGAGGGTTGTAACTATACAAAAGGCACTCAAACACGCGTTTATGAGGCTTGTATGGTCATACAAGGCTCATTTACACGTGCAAAAATCCAAAAGCAGCTTTTAGATGGCTATTTTTTTTGCCAAAAGTGCTCTGTATGACTATTTATAGCTATTTTTTTTGGCAAAACAACTCTGTATGGTTTTACATGGCTTTTGTGCACTTTGTGTTAAGAAAAGCATAAAAAAGTGTAATTTCGTAGTTTTGCATCAAAATTTGACGTTTTAGTACAAATAGATAAGTTGAAATTTAATTTGTTCCACTTTTTTTGATAATGGACTCTAATTTATTATTAAAAAAAGTTTTAAGGCAAAATGAATTAGAAATTAAGAATCAATGTCGCCACAGTTAAGGTCATTTGTAAAATAGCCCGCCTTGAGCAACATTAATTCGTAACTCTTAATTTCTAGTTAAATAGTGTTTGAAAGAAAACTCATTATTTTTTTTGAAAATTTTAAAAAAACAAAAACCGTTCGACCGACTTGTCGGTCTGTCGGTTGAGCTATTAGAAAATCATCGGACAGACCGGACAAGCCGGTCGAACCGATTTAGCGAACAACTAAATAAATTTTATAGTTTTTTTTAAAAAAAAAGAAGATTTAAAATTGAAAAAGCGGCATCAACAAAAACTAGTAATTAGTTCCATATTTTTAGTATTTCTGTTTAATATGCCTTTTATTTTGGTGTATAATTATCCTATTGCTATTTTTGGGATTCCGCTGGTTTATTTTGCTATTTTTGTGTTTTGGATTGTATCTATTTTAGTTTCGTACTTTGTTCTGAAAAAGCATTATGAGTAATTTTTTGTTAGTCATAATTATTGTTTTATACCTTGTTTTGCTATTTTACATTGCATTTTGGGCTGAAAAAAATGCAAATAAAAAATGGCTCAACAGTCCGTATATTTACACCTTGTCGCTGGCGGTTTATACCTCGGCTTGGACTTACTACGGAAGCGTGGGTGTTGCAGCAACTTCGGGACTCGACTTTTTACCTATTTACTTAGGTCCGGTTATTGCTTTTCCGCTTTGGATTTACATTATGCGCAAAATTATTCGTATTTCAAAGCAACACAAAGTCTCGTCTATTGCCGATTTTATTTCGCTTCGCTATGGCAAAAGCCGATTTATTGGTGCTTTAACTACTATCATTTTGCTTATTGGAATCATTCCGTATATTGCACTGCAACTCAAAGCAATAGACGATTCGTTTCATATTGTTGTTGCAAAAACTTCGCCTGCACAATTATTCATTTTAAACGATACCACCTTTTATATTGCTTTTTTGCTGGCAATATTTGCCGCTTTTTATGGAACTCAAAAAATTGATGCTTCTGAAAAACACAAGGGAATTGTTGTTTCCACTGCCGTTGAATCGATATTAAAGCTGGTCTTTTTTTTAGTTATTGGTGTTTATGTTACCTTTTATCTTTTCGATGGAACTTCGGATATTTACAATCAAATGACCCAATTGCCTAGTTTTCAAAAGCTCATTACTTTCGATGGTTTTGGAAATGGATTTAATTGGTTTTATACCATTTTACTTTCTTTCTTTGCTATCTTTTTGTTGCCTCGTCAGTTTCAAGTTAGCGTGATAGAAAATAATTGCGAAAAAGATTTAAAACAAGCCATTTGGCTTTTCCCTCTTTACTTGTTGTTGTTCAATTTATTTACTATTTTTATAGCTTGGGGCGGAATATTAACCTTCGGCAGTGCCGAAAATTCCGATTACTTTACACTTCTGCTTCCGCTCAAACATGGAAATACTTTTTTAGCCTTGCTAGTTTTTATCGGCGGCTTTTCGTCGGTGGTTTCGATGGTTATTCTTTCCACTTTGGCACTATCTACTATGGTTAGCAACAACTTAGTGATACCTTACGGTTTTTTGAACGTATTTCTATTTTTCTGATTATCACAGCATCGTACCTTTTTTATATTAGTTTTTCTATCGAAGTTTCGCTCTATTCCATTGGTTTGGTGTCGTTTGTAATTATTTCGCAGTTAGCACCTGCTTTTTTCTTAGGTTTGTTTTGGAACAGAGGAACTTCCAAAGGAGCTATTTTGGGAATTATTGCCGGATTTTCAGTTACATTTTACACTCTTATTTTGCCGTTTATAATCGAAAGTTTTACCGGTTCCAGAGCATTCATTGAGCATGGGCTTTTCGATATTGCCCTTTTGAAACCGTATGCTTTGCTTGGAATTGATTTTTTAAATCCACCCATTCATGCTTTTTTCTGGAGTTTATCTGTCAATACTTTTGTGTATATGGTATTTTCTTTGGTATTTGTGAGCGATTACAGAGAGCGAAATTATGCCGAAATGATAGTAGATAACAGCAACTTCTTAGGCATGGAAGAACACGCTTTTGTGTGGAAAGGCGAAGCGTATGTAGCAGATATTGTGAATGTTCTAACCAAATTCCTAGGCGAAGAAAATGCTCAAGCCGAATTGCAATCTTTTTTCAAAAAGCATAAATTACCACAAAATACACTTTTAGCCGATGCTCGATTAATTAATTTTTCCGAAAAATTACTTTCGGGCAGCATTGGGGGAGCTTCGGCTAAAATACTTATTGCAAGTGTGGTAAAAGAAGAACGCATTAGTTTGATTGAAGTATTGAAAATTCTGGAAGAATCCAAAGAAACCATTGCTCGCAACAAAAGCCTTCGTGATAAATCGAGCGAATTGATTCATCTCTCAAAAAAACTGAAAGAAGCAAACAACGAATTGATTTTGCAAGACAAGCAAAAAAACGAATTTCTCGATACCGTAGCGCACGAACTCAAAACTCCCGTTACCGGCATTAGAGCTGCGGCTGAGCTACTTATCGACGAAAGCGACGAGATGCCCGCCGAGGTAAGAGACAAATTTTTAAATGTTATTTTACAAGATTCAGAACGTTTATCAAGACTGATTAACAATATATTAGACTTTGAAAAACTTTCATCGGGCAGACAGCATTTAATTTTTGAACCCAACGATTTGAAATTGACGCTCGAAAAAGTACTTGGAAGCATCAAACAAATTGCTTACACCAAAAAGATTAAAATAATACGAAAACAATTTGGAAATTTAGTTTTTCAATACGATGAAGACCGAATCATTCAGGTTTTGACCAACTTACTTTCCAATGCCATAAAGTTTTGCGACCCCACAGCCGGAGTTATTGTTATTGATTACAAACAAAAAGCCCAATTTGTAGAAATGATGATAGAAAACAACGGACAACGTATTGCCAACGAAGATTTTAAATATATTTTTGATAAATTTTACCAATCGGCAAGCCAAAATACCCGCAAGCCTTTGGGCAGTGGATTGGGGCTTGCTATTAGCAAGCAAATTATCGAAAACCACAAAGGGAAACTTTGGGCTGAAGAAGGAATGGAAAACGGAGCGCGTTTCTTTTTTCAAATCCCTATAAATCAATCAGAAAACGAGTTATATGACTAAAAAAATATTGATTGTAGATGACGAACCCAACATTGTAATGAGTTTAGAATATGCTTTCAAAAAAATGAACTTTGAGGTATTCATTGCTCGCGATGGAAGCGAAACGCTCGAATTGCTCAAAAAAGTAATTCCCAATGTGATTCTGCTCGACATTATGATGCCAAACGTAGATGGTTATCAAACCATTAAGCAAATTAAAGAAAATGAAGCGTTTGCTACTATCAAAATTGTTTTTCTTTCGGCTAAAAATAGAGAAGCCGACATCAAAAAAGGTTTTGAATACGGCGCCGACAAATATTTGATAAAACCATTTTCGGTGAAAAAAGTAGTTGCTGAAATTATGGAATTGTGTGAAAACCATTAAAATTATATACTATGAAACTGAAATTCGGGCATTTATTTTCAGACATATTTATTAGCATTTACATAGCCTTTACTTTGTATTTGCGCTTTGCTTATGAGGCTTACAACCAGGTAAGCCCTTTCGAATCGTTGGTAATAGGGCTTAGTTTTCTTACTATTATCATTGTACTTATCAAACTAAAAATACTTAACCCAACCGGATTTGGTCTTTTCAAATCTAAAAACGAGTAGCTATGAATTACAAAGATTTTTTTAACCAAAGCATTCAAAACCCCGAAGAGTTTTGGCGACTGCAAGCAAAAGATATTGAATGGAATGTATTTCCGAGTACCATTTTGTCGAAAGACGAAAACAATTACGACAGTTGGTATGCCGATGGAAAGCTCAATATCAGTTATTTAGCCATCGATAAGCACATCAACGATGGCTTTGGCAATCAAACTGCCATTATTTACGATTCGCCTGTAACTAATACCAAGCAATTTATTAGTTTTTTGCAGCTCAAAGACGAAGTTTCTAAACTTGCAGGAGCTATGCTTGCGCTAGGTTTGAAAAAAGGCGATACCGTTATAGTGTATATGCCTATGGTTCCGCAAGCCGTTTATGCTATGCTTGCCTGCGCACGCATAGGAGTAATTCATTCGGTTGTATTTGGCGGCTTTGCTCCTCACGAGCTTGCCATTAGGATAGACGATTGCCAACCCAAATTGATTATTACCGCATCGAATGGCATAGAAATTCAAACGCAAATACCTTACAAACCTTTGGTGGACAGAGCCGTCGATGAGGCTACACACAAGCCACAACACGTTTTGGTTTTTGACCGAAAACAAGGCGTAGAATTTGAAAAGAAACCTTACGACTTAGATTATAGTGAGTTAGTTAGCAAAGCCACTCCAGCCGAATGTGTTGTGGTGGAATCGACTCACCCTTTGTACATTTTATACACATCGGGCACAACCGGAAAACCCAAAGGAATTATAAGAGACACAGGTGGTTATGCCGTAGCGTTGAAATTTTCGATGAAATACATTTACGGCGTTGAACAAGGTGATACGTATTGGGCTGCTAGCGATGTGGGCTGGGTGGTAGGGCACAGTTACATTGTGTATGCGCCACTTTTGAACCGAAATACAACCGTACTTTTCGAGGGAAAACCCATCAAAACGCCCGATGCTTCTACGTTTTGGCGTGTAATTAGCGAGCACAATGTAAAAGTTATGTTCACAGCTCCAACGGCTATTCGTGCCATTAAAAAAGAAGACCCCGAAGGTGAATTTATGAAACAATACGACCTTTCGTGTTTAAAATATCAATTCTTAGCAGGCGAACGGTGCGACATTTCTACGCTTCATTGGCTCGAAGAGCATTTGAAAGTGCCTGTTATCGACCATTTTTGGCAAACCGAATCGGGCTGGCCTATGCTTGCCAACATGGCGGGCGTTGAATTAATGCCTATAAAACCAGGCTCTGCTTCGCTTCCCGTAGCGGGCTATAATATTCAAGTGCTCGACCACGATGGCAATCAACTGCCTGCCGGTACCGAAGGTTTTGTGGTGGTAAAACTGCCTTTGCCTCCCGGAACGCTTACCAACTTATGGCGAAATACGCCGCGCTTTGTTGCTGGATATTTAGAACGCTTCAACGGCTATTATTTCACTGGCGATGGAGGATTTCAAGACCCTGACGGCTACCTTTTTGTAACCGGACGAGTGGACGACATCATCAACGTAGCCGGACATCGGTTATCAACTGCCGAAATGGAAGAAGTTGTTTCGGCTCACCCTGCCGTAGCCGAGTGCGCTGTGTTTGGTGTAAATTGCGACCTCAAAGGGCAAAGACCTTTGGCTCTCGTAGTTCTAAAATCGGGAAGCAATATCAATCCAAAAGTATTAGAAGCCGAATTGATTGAAAAAATAAGAGATACCATCGGACCTGTTGCTTCGTTCAAAGAAGCTTTGGTAGTAGAACGTTTGCCAAAAACTCGTTCTGGTAAAATTTTGCGCAAACTACTTAGAAATATTGCCGATAAGGTAGAATACAAAGTACCTTCTACTATCGACGACATGGCAATAGTTGATGAAATGATAGACCTTTTTAAAGACAGAGATTTAATATCAATGTGCTAACGATTAACGTACAAACTAATTGATACGATGACTTCAAGTCATCGCATCAATACAAAATAAGAAGAAACAATTAATAACTCACAACTAATAATTATACCCATGAGTAATTATCATATCAAACATTTTGAAGAGTATTTTCAAGTATATCGAAAATCAGTTCGCGACCCCGAAAGTTTTTGGTCAGAAGTAGCAGAAGAGCATTTTCTTTGGCAAAAACGCTGGGATAATGTGTTGGAGTGGGATTTTAAAAAGCCCGACGTGAAATGGTTTACCAATGCAAAGCTCAACATAACTCAGAATTGCATCGACCGCCATTTGCAAACCAAAGCCGAGCGCACAGCCTTGATTTTTGAACCCAACGACCCTAACGAAGCTGCTCAACACATCACTTTTAGGCAATTGCACGAGGAAGTGAATAAATTTGCCAACGTTTTGAAAGAGCAAGGCATTCAAAAAGGCGACAGAGTGTGCATTTATTTGCCCATGATTCCCGATTTGGTGTATTCTACTCTGGCTTGTGCCCGAATTGGTGCTATTCACTCGGTTGTTTTTGCAGGTTTTTCGTCGAAAGCCTTGGCTACTCGCATCAACGATTCCGAATGTAAAATGGTAATTACGTCCGATGGTGGTTATAGAGGCGAAAAAACAATCGACCTCAAAGGAATTGTTGATGTTTCGCTCGAATCGTGCCCAACGGTTGAAAAAGTGCTTGTTGCCAAACGCATCAATTCCGAAATAAGCATGAAAGAAGGGCGCGACCTTTGGTTGGCTCCCCTCATCGAAAAAGCATCGAACGTTTGCCCTATCGAACTCATGGACGCTGAAGACCCTTTGTTTATTTTATATACTTCCGGCTCTACCGGAAAACCCAAAGGAATGGTACACTCTACCGCCGGATACATGGTTTATACCGCTTATACTTTCAAAAATGTTTTTCAATACCGTGAAGGAGATATTTTTTGGTGCACTGCCGATATTGGCTGGATTACAGGACATAGCTACATTGTTTACGGTCCTTTATTGAATGGTGCTACCACCGTTTTGTTTGAAGGCATTCCGAGTTATCCAGACTTTGGTCGCTTCTGGCAAGTGATAGAAAAACACAAAGTTACACAATTTTACACCGCTCCAACGGCTATTCGTACTTTGGCAAAAGAAAACTTGAGCTATTTAGACAACCACGACCTTTCATCGCTCAAAATACTAGGCTCGGTGGGTGAACCCATCAACGAAGAAGCCTGGCACTGGTACAACGACAACGTGGGCAAAAAGAAAAGCCCAATAGTGGATACTTGGTGGCAAACCGAAACTGGTGGAATTATGATTTCGCCTATCGCCTTTTCTACTCCTACCAAACCCACTTATGCCACCTTGCCGTTGCCTGGCATACAAGTAGCCCTTATGGACGAAGCCGGAAACGAAATTAAAGGCAACCAAGTAGATGGGCGTTTGTGCATCAAATTCCCTTGGCCATCAATGGCTCGAACCATTTGGGGCGACCACGAACGCTACCGCACAACGTATTTTGATACTTTCGAAAACAAATATTTCACTGGCGACGGTGCTTTGCGCGACGAGGTAGGTTATTACCGCATCACCGGACGTGTGGACGATATAATCATCGTTTCGGGTCATAACTTAGGTACTGCACCTATCGAAGATGCAATTAACGAGCACCCAGCAGTTGCCGAATCGGCTATTGTAGGTTATCCGCACGACATCAAGGGCAATGCACTTTATGGTTTCATTATCTTAAAAGAAGTTGGCGAATCGCGTATCCACGACAACTTGCGCAAAGAGATAAATCAGCTCATAACTGAGCACGTTGGACCTATTGCAAAACTCGACAAAATACAGTTTACCGTTGGTTTGCCAAAAACACGTTCGGGTAAAATTATGCGCCGCATTTTGCGCAAAATAGCCTGCAAAGACTTAACCAACATGGGCGATACCAGCACATTGCTAAATCCCGAAGTAGTTCAAAGTATTATAGATTCTGCTATTTAGCGTAAACACAAGGTGTAATTGATACGATGGCTTGATGTCATCGTATCAATAGATAAATCTTTTGTTTATTTTCAACAATTCTCGTTATTCATTTTTCTCATTTTCAATTTCCAAGATAATTTTTTCTTTGTTGGTAAATCGAATAAAAAGAAAGCCTATTATTGCCGAAGTAAAAGACGCAATAATGATTGCTAATTTTGAGTTTTTAATAAAATCAGGCTCTTCATAAGCAAGCATCGCAATAAACATAGACATAGTAAAACCGATACCCGCAATAAATCCGGCACCTAAAATATGTTTCCATTCCAAATTTTCAAACAAATTACAAACTTTTGTTTTTACTCCCAACCAACTAAATATAAAAATGCCGAGTGGTTTTCCTACAACCAAGCCGATTATAATGCCTAAGCTATTCATCGATAAAAGGAAAGGCAAATCGTTTGTTGAAAGCAAAATACCCGTATTGGCTATTGCAAAAACAGGCAAAACAAAATAGGCAATAGGTGTATGTAATTTTAACTGAAGCTTATACGAGGGTGATTTTTCATCTCCACTTCCAAAAGGGATTACAAATGCCAGTAAAACACCTGCTATTGTTGGGTGTATTCCCGATTTATAAACGCAAAGCCACATAACGATACCCGGAATAAAGTAAAACAACAAGTTATGTATTTTTTTTCGATTAAAGAGTACCATTAATAAAAACAGAGCAATTGCAACAGACAAATATAAAAATGAAAAACTTTTGGTGTAAAAAATTGCAATTATAATGATTGCGCCAAGGTCGTCGATAATTGCAAGAGCGGTTAAAAAAATCTTAACGGTTGAAGGTATTCGGCTCGAAAGAATTGCTAATAGCGTTAATGAAAATGCAATATCGGTTGCCATTGGTATTCCAAAGCCATTGATAGAGCCAGAGTGGTTGAATGAAATATAAATCATTGCTGGCACCAACATTCCGCCAACTGCTGCAAATATCGGAAGTAAAGCTTGTTTGAAATTGGATAATTCGCCAATATAAATCTCACGTTCAATCTCTAAACCAATCAATAGGAAGAAGAAAGTCATCAGCACATCATTTATCCAAAAATCGAGCGGTTTTCCTATCCATTCGGTTTTCCAAAATCCTAAGAATGTATCCTTTAAGATGAAATTAACGGTTAGAAGTGTCAAAATTGTTATAACAATTAAAATTATACCACTTGCACTTTCGTGTTTAAAAAAATCTTTGAAATGTTTTGTCAGTTTCATTAGTATATCCTTGTTCGTTTTTGTTTAATATCAATAGTTTATTTACCCAAAGCCGTAACCAGCAGTAACTGTAAAATTTGTTTTATTTTTCAGCAAAGTTATATAATTATATTTTAAATGAAAAATGAATCATCAAATAACAATAGCAAGCAATTGAAAATTAACTATTTTTATCAATTATTTTAGTAAATTTCACAAACGATTTTGTAGGCTTACTTGTTTAATAAGTATTAATTGTCGTATTAATCAAATTTTGCCATTGTTTCAATTGACAAATCAGTTATCTGAAATTGAAATAGAAGCAACCAATTTTAATAAATCATTCAGTATCTTATACCAAACATTTTCAGAAATCTACTACCGTATTTTTAATAGGCATGGGAGGTTCTTTTGCTTTTTTAGGCTCTTGTCAATTGCTTTTGTTTAGATTTTTTTTAGAAAAACAAAAATAAAATATTATGCACGATTTTCGAAATTTCACTTAATTTTGTCATAAATATTGCTTTTAGAAATATTTATTCATATAGCTTACACTACAATAATTACCAAACTGTTCATAGTCTGTTATTGGTCTAAAACAACAAAAAGTCCCTTTTAAGCAATTTCCCTTTTTAAATCAAGCACTTAAAGGCTTTGTGCATACTAGGATTGAGTAATTTCATGGGCTTGTTTGTTTATAATTATCAATTTACTACCTCCTATTTTAGATATAGTTTTTAAACATATTTTTGGAAAAAGAAAAAGTTGTATTTTTGAAAAAATATTCGTTAAAGAAACGAGTAGTTAAAGGAATAAAATTATATCCGATTTTCAATTTTCAATTATAAATCATTATTTTATGTACGGAAAACTCAAACAACATTTAGCCACCGAACTTCAGGCGATAAAAGAAGCAGGTTTGTACAAAAACGAACGCATAATAACTAGCTCGCAAGGTGCTGAAATTACACTCAATACGGGCAAAAAAGTGTTAAATTTTTGTGCAAATAATTACTTAGGCTTATCGGGCAATGCCGAAGTGGTAAAAGGTGCGCAAAAAACCTTAGATACACACGGCTACGGAATGTCTTCGGTGCGTTTTATCTGTGGTACTCAAGATATTCACAAGCAATTGGAAGCCAAAATTTCGGAATTTTTTGGCATGGAAGATACCATACTTTATGCAGCCGCTTTTGATGCGAATGGTGGTGTATTTGAGCCACTTTTTGGCGAAGAAGATGCCATTATTTCCGACGAATTGAACCATGCTTCGATTATCGATGGTGTGCGTTTGTGCAAAGCAGAGCGTTATCGCTACAAACATGGCAACATGCAAGAGTTGGAAGATTTGCTAAAACAAGCACAAGCTCAGCGTTTTAGAATAATTGTAACCGACGGCGTTTTTTCAATGGACGGCGACATAGCCAAACTCAACGAAATCTGCGACTTAGCCGAAAAATACGATGCCCTAGTGATGGTAGATGATAGCCATGCTTCGGGTTTTATTGGAAAAACCGGCAGAGGCACGCACGAATACCACAATGTAATGGGCAGAGTGGACATTATTACCTCTACACTTGGCAAAGCTTTGGGCGGTGCAATGGGCGGATTTACTACTGGTAAACAAGAAGTTATAGATATGTTGCGACAACGCTCGCGTCCGTATTTGTTTTCAAACTCACTTTCGCCTGCTATTGTTGGAGCTGCGCTTACTGTTTTTGAAATGCTCTCATCATCAACACATTTGCGCGACAAATTAATGGACAATGCTGCCTATTTCAAGCAAAAAATGTCGGCTGCGGGTTTCGATTTAAAACCTTCCGATTCGGCAATCATTGCTTTAATGCTTTATGATGCAAAACTGTCGCAAGATTTTGCCGCAAAACTTCTCAACGAAGGCATTTATGTTATCGGCTTTTATTATCCAGTAGTTGCAAAAGGACAAGCACGTATTCGCATACAAATTTCGGCAGCACACGAAAAAGCTCATTTGGACAAAGCTGTAGCTGCTTTTATTAAAGTAGGAAAAGAACTTTCTATTATTAAGTAAACAAGGAAACAAAAATAATAAAAAAGCCGCAAAAAAACCGCGGCTTTTTTATTCTGAAAAAGTAGTACATAACTGTATTTTTTTTAAACCATGAAATAAGTAGTTGCTATAAATTGCTTTAATTGTAAATATTTTGTAGCTTTGTGCATTGAAAAAAAAGAAACAAATGAACAAACGAAAAGAGCTAAATTTAGGGTATTCCGATTTCAAACGCATTATCGAAAACGACAATTATTTTGTAGATAAATCGTTGTTGATAAGAGATGTAATTAAGTCGCAACAAGCCGTTTTACTGCTTCCACGCCCAAGACGTTTTGGTAAAACACTTAATTTGTCGATGCTCAAATATTTTTTTGAAATAGACCAACCTGATAATGAAAAACTTTTTCATGAATTAAAAATATGGCAGTCTGAAAAAGATATAATAAATAAACAAGGAAAATATCCGGTTATTTTTATAAGCTTCAAAGATGCAAAA
>JAIFNL010000174.1 GCA_020047755.1 Bacteroidota bacterium | reverse complement strand
GTAAGTGGAAAACCTATCTATTTCAACACATTGCAAACTTTCAACAGGTTTCTGATTTTGGAAGTTTATATGAGAAATTTATCTCTGAATTTGAAACGATAGTGCCTTGAAATCGGGCAATATACGCCAATAATTTTTCGTTCAATTTGAAATAAAAAGAGCCGCAAAAGCGGCTTTCTTTATTTAAGAATGTTTTGAATTTGATTATTAAACTCTTTCCATTTAAACTCTTTCAAGGGTTTTAGAAATGTTTCGCAGCCTTTTTATTAACGATTAATGTTTTTTTACCGCAAAGTTTTTTTGATAAGTTAATAAGATTTTGATATGGTGTGGATTGGCTTGGTTACTAAGGTTTTTTTAATGGTGAATGTTTAACGATTAATGGTTAATGTTTTTTTTACCACGAATGCACGAATTTATTTTGTTTGCTTTTGTAATTGGAACGCTTTTATAATTGATAAGTAAGTTTTCAAAATTAGTTTATACTTTTCGTAGTGTTCTTCGTGGTTGATAATTAGTCCAATTAACCACAAAGTACACCAAGAAGAACACTAAGAACTCAAAGTATTAATAAAAGGAAATTCGTTAAAGTATAAAGCTAAAGATATATACATTAAAGACCGCGACAACAACCAACTAATTTTCTTTGCACCCGCAGAAAGGAACCGAACGGATTACACCTTGCCCAATGTACGAATAATTGCAGGCAAATCGGAATTTGATAAACTTTTTGAACTTCTGGAAAACGGAAACAATTAAAACTACACATAAATTTCAAAAACTATTACTAAACTCCACACAAAATACAAAAACTATTACTAATTTTACGCCTAATTTCGGCACAAACTAAGAAAGAACGGAAACAATTAAATATGAAAACAATTAAACTGAAAACGTTAAGGTTTTTTATACTTATCATTGTATTTTTTCTGTGCAGAATTGAGCTTTCAGCGCAGTTCTCATTCAAACATATTGATAAAAATGAAGGGCTTTCTCATAACAATGTAGAATGTATTCTTAAAGATAGTGATGGATTTTTATGGTTTGGTACACGCAATGGGTTGTGCAGATACGATGGTTCGAACATAAAAGTGTATAGAAATAGTATAAATGCAAATTCCATTTCAGGAAATAGAATTATGAGCATTGCCGAAGATTACAAAGGAAATCTTTGGGTGGGCACTTATCAAAATGGATTGAATAAATTCGACAAGAAAACAAACTCATTTATCCACTACGGCAATGATAAATTAATTGGTGAACAGGTTTATCGCATTAGAACTTTTTCTGATGGAACAATTTATATAGGTAGTACCAACGGGTTGGCTATTTATAATGAAAAAACTGACAATTTTGAGGTTTTTTTACCTTCAAATAAAAAAAATAGCATAAACTCCCACTTAGTAAGTGATATTTGCAAAACTAAAAATGGTCAGATTTACATAGCTACTTGGGAAAATGATATTCAACGCTTTGATCCTAAAACAAAAGAGTTTTTCTCGATTAATTACATTCAAAATACCTCACGCCCATTTGTTAATTTCAGAAAGCGAATACTCGAAGATAAAAAGGGAAATCTTTGGATTTCGGCACAAAAACATGGCTTGTGCAAATACAACCCCCAAACAGGGAACGCTAAATTTTTCTTCAAAACTGAAGGAGGGATTAATTCCGAAATTCTGAATGGCGATATGGTTTTGTTGCCCAATAATAAACTTTGGATAGCCTCTGATGGCGGTGGAATTAATGTTTTCGATATCGAAACGGAAGGTTTTGAATATATAAAAACGAATGCTAATGAAGCAGGTGCAATCAGTAGCGACCATATTTATACGCTGTATTTAGACAATAATAATTGTGTTTGGGTTGGCACTTTCGACCAAGGAGTTGATTATTACGACCCCGAAATGAATAAATTTCAAAATAAATTGTTTTCAGAAGAATTAATCAATTTCTTTAAAGGAAAATCGGTTATTTCTGCTTTTCAGGACAGTAAATTGCGAATTTGGATTGGTACAGATGGCAATGGTTTGCATTATATCGAAAACAACAAATCACTGAAGAGTTTTTATTTTAATGAAAAGGACACCAATTCCGTTTCATCAAATGTAATTACTTCAATTAATGAAGATGCTTTTGGAAATATTTTAATAGGAACTTACGCTGGAGGCTTTAATATTTTTAATGAAGAAAAAGAAACTTTCACCCATTTTACTTCCAATCTCTCAGAGTCTAAGAATGTTCATTCGGAGAATGTTTGGACAATTTTATCGGATAGCGAACAAAAAGTGTGGTTGGGATTGCTCGGCATGGGAGTAGATATTTATTTCCCGAAATCAAAAACGTTTAAGAATGTAGGACCTTATTCCAATGAATTACTGAAAATTGGTCATCCCAATGTAATGGCAATCATGGAAGATTCCGATGGCGATATTTGGTTTGGTACCGAAGGAGCCGGAGTTTTTATTTACGACAAACAAGCCAAGAAAGTATTGAATTTATATAGTAACGAGTTCAATTTTACCGAAAATGGTGTAATAAAAGCCTTTTATCAGGATAAACGAAGCAATATTTGGATAGCTACCGAAGGCGATGGGCTTTTTAAGTATAATAAAATAGAAAAAAAAACAACTCAATACACCACTGCCAACGGTTTGCCTGGAATGATTATTCATGGAATTTTAGAAGATGAACATTCAAATATCTGGGTAGCAACCTACGACGGATTGGCTTTTAAAAGTGAAAATAGTCTTTATTTTACAACTTTTTCCAAAATTGACGGACTTTCCTCGAACGAATTTAATGCCAAGGCATTCATTAAATTAAGAAACGGTGATTTTATAGCAGGTTCAATCAATGGAATCGATGTTTTTAATCCCGAAGCATTAAATATCAATCAAACTATTCCAGAAGTAATTTTTTCGAAATTAGAAGTTTTCAATAAAGAAATTTTACCTGGCGATACCTTAAATCAGCGAGTTATTTTAACAAAAGATATTGCATTTACTCAGGAGATAAAAATAAGTTATTTCGATAAAATTTTCGCTATTGAATTTGTGGCTCTACAATATACACATCCCGAAAAATGCCAATACAAATATATGTTAGAGGGCTTTGATAACGATTGGATTCTCACCAATTCTACTTTAAAAGTAAAAGCTTCCAATAACGAAGGGCAATGGGGAAATAACACCACCGAAATAAAAATAATTGTTGAGCCGCCTTTCTGGAAAACCTTTTGGTTTATTTTGTTACTGGTTCTGTTTTTTTTAGGATTAATTGCCCTAATTTATTACAATAGAATGCAGTTTTTGAAAAAAACTTACGCTCAAGAAAAAATATTAAATGATAAAAAGATTCTCGAACTAGAAAACGAAAATTATGAGTCGGAGCTCGAAAAATTAACTTTTTACACCGTAAACCGAAACCGTGTATTAGTGAATTACAAAACTCGTTTGCTGAGTTTAGCCACAAAAGCCAAAGAATCGGTACGTAAAGGTTTAGAATTGGTAATTGAAGACATTGATAATGAGATAGGTGATGACAAAGAATGGATATACATCGAGCCACGCCTCGATAAATTTTACGACCAGTTTGTAACTAAATTGCGTGAACGACACCCCGATTTAACTCTTTCTGAAATAAAAGTAGCCACTTACGTGCGAATGAATTTAAGTTCGAAAGAAATTTCAGAATTCATGCACAAAACTACACGAGCGGTCGAAAATGATAGATACCGCTTGCGCAAAAAAATAAATTTAGACTCCAACGAATCACTAAAAGATTATTTGTTGAATCTCTAATGGAAATTTGTGTTAAGATTTTTTACTACTCAAATGATTTTCGCCACCTAACTAATTAAACTTTAAACCGTATTGAGTATTCTTTAACGAATGTTAAAAAAAACTTTTTTTTCGTTTTGAGCAGTATTAATATTCAGTAAATTAAATACTTAAATTTGTTGTGAGAGTTTTTGAGTAGTATATAAAAATGCCTGTGTGTATTTGAGAGTGATAGAAATTTGCTTTCCCTTTCATTCCCTTTTATATTTGTGAGAACAAAATCCGTAAGAATAATTTAAGGATTTGGAAAACTTAACATAATATAAAAATGGAAAAAATAATTTCAAATTTAATACTTATATCGTTTTTTTTAGTTCTGAGTATTTCATGCACGAGCGAAGCTAAAAATTCTAAGGATAATAATAGTGAGTCTTCTGTTAATTCTGACTTACATAAAATTGAATTCAAAACCGCTTTACAATTTACTACCGCAGAAAATCGTAATAAGCCTTTTGAATTGTCTGAAAACTTGCTGATTGCCGATTTTAATCAGCCCGAAGAACATTTTCCTACCATTATTTTAGATGCACAAAAGCGATTTCAAACCATCGAAGGTTTTGGTGGCGCACTGACCGATGCTTCGGCAGAAACTTTTTACAAACTTCCTGTTAAAGCACAAAATGAAATCCTCGAAGCTTATTTCGATAAAGAAAAAGGAATTGGATACAATTTATGCCGCACAACCATTCATAGTTGCGATTTTTCGAGCGAAAGTTATGCTTACGCAGAAGTAGAAGATGATAAATCGCTAAGTCATTTTTCTATTCAGCACGACCAAAAATATAGAATCCCATTTATTAAAGCCGTAATACAAAAAGCAGGGAACGAATTTCGTTTGTTTGCTTCGCCTTGGAGTCCGCCTGCTTGGATGAAAACCAATAACAATATGCTGGAAGGCGGAAGCCTAAAACCCGAATATTTTCAAACTTGGGCAGATTATTTTGTAAAGTTCTTTGAAGCTTATCAGCAAAATGATATCGACTTCTGGGGCTTAACCATTCAAAACGAGCCAATGGCAAGTCAGCGCTGGGAATCGTGTATTTATTCTGCTGAAGAAGAACGTGATTTTGTGAAAAACTTTTTAGGACCTACGCTGGAGAAAAAGCAAATGGGCGACAAAAAAATTATTGTTTGGGATCACAATCGCGGAATAATGTACCAACGTGCCAAAGTAATTTTTGACGATCCAGAGGCTGCCAAATACGTTTGGGGAACTGGCTTTCACTGGTACACTGGCGATCATTTCGAGAATGTGAAGTTGGTGAACGAAGCTTTTCCTGATAAGAAAACAATTTTTACCGAAGGCTGTGTTTTCCCTTTCGATAAAAACAAAGTAAACGAATGGCAATGGGGCGAAAGATACGGTAAGTCCATCATTATGGATTTGAATAATTCGGCTTCGGCTTGGGTAGATTGGAACGTACTTTTAGACCAGAATGGAGGTCCAAATCATGTAGCAAACTATTGTTTTGCGCCCATTATTGCCGATACAAAATCCGGAAAACTCACTTATATGAGTTCTTATTATTATTTAGGTCATTTCTCAAAGTTTATCAGACCTGGCGCACAGCGTATTATTTGTTCCTCAAATAACGACGAACTTTTGGCAACAGCTTTTATAAATAAAGACAATAGCATTGCTTTAGTAGTAATGAATCAAGCAAATAGAGAATTTCAGTTCAAAATTTGGCTCGAAGGAAAAGGTACATTAATCAAAATGCCTCAGCATTCCATCTCAACCATTGTGATAAACGAGGTGAAAGGTAAAAAGTAAAAAGTAAAAAGTCCAAAAATCTTTGGACTCAAAAAAAAACAAATATGAAAAAACTAACATTAATTACAACAAAATATTGTTGATGGGAACAATCAGAATTTTATTATCCGAAGCATTGGAACAGGAAATTGGATGGTGCAAGAAGGCTACATGATGCAAACTTCGGGTGTGGCTGGTACTCAACACGAATTTAGAGCCAAATTGATTCAAACAGTTGGTGAAACTAAAACCAAAGAGTTTTATGATGCTTGGCTTGCCAATCATTTCACAAAAGCCGATGTAGATTCAATGGCAGCTTGGGGTTTTAATTCTATACGTGTTGCCTTGCATTACGAGTGGTTTACGCCATCAATTCAAAATGAGCCTGTTAGTGGTCAAATTACTTGGTTCGATAAAGGTTTTAATATGATTGACGATTTGCTTTCGTGGTGCGAAGCCAACCAAATGTATTTAATTCTCGATTTGCATGCAGCGCCTGGCGGACAAGGCAAAGACCAAGCCATTTCGGATTACGACCCGTCGAAACCATCGCTTTGGGAAAACAATTACAACAAAACCAAAACCGTAG
>JAIFNL010000087.1 GCA_020047755.1 Bacteroidota bacterium | reverse complement strand
GTGCCATAAAAGTTTTTCACCTTGCCATAAAAGTTTTTGAGCGTGCCATACAATTTTTCTTGTCTGCCATACAATTTTTTTAGATTGCCATACAAAAAAAGAGGACTTGCACGAGCTTAATTTAGTTTTGCAAAGGCTAACTATGAATTGCCATGCCTTTTTTTAAGTTTGCCATGCCAAAAATTGATGTTTGCATTGCCCAAATTGCACCTAGCAATGGATACAAATGAATATGCACTCAGGTATTAGCGTACTTATTCTTCTAACAGTTCGGAACAATCCGACGATGATGACTTTATAGCATTTACGAATGGGGACTTAAACAATTCAAATTCATAATTTAATGTCTAATCCTCAAAAAAAAATCGTAAATTAATATAAAGTTAAAAAAAAGCAAAAGCGAATCCCAACCCAACGGCGGTTCGCTTTTCTTTTACGATGACTTGGAAGCCACTTGTATCAATATGCCATACTGCCAGTTAATTGGTCAGACCACTCCAATCGGTCTTCGCTTTTTCTCCTTTTCCATGTTTTCCGAAATCGTTTACATTACTTAAACATTAGACTTTCAACAGCCTGCAAGGTTTTTTCTTTGTCGGCAAACCAATAAGTATAAGGTAGTGTAATAGAAACAATTCCCGCTCGGCGCAACATTTTGTAGCGTTCGATGCTAAAAGCATCAACAAATTTGCCAGGATACCCAATCAAATCAATAGCAATGGATTTTTCATCTTTTTGCACAATCAAATCAATAATTTGTCCGGCTATTTTGTAAGCTTCCCAGGTTTTATAGCCTTTTTGTGCAAAAGCATCGCTAACTTCTTTCAAAAATTTATCCTTTTCAGTGTTTTGTTTTTGTTTTGAATTGGAATTTTTATCAAAACTTTCGATGTATTGGCGCAAAAGCGATTCGGGCTTTAACTTGCTGGGCGACACCGAGTAAAAAATAAATTGTTTGGTGCGTGCCCTAGTAATTGCCACATTAAAAACGTCGGGCTTGTCTAAATGATGAAAAGCAGCAGCGTGCGAAGCGTCATCAATAGCAAACGACAGGAAAATAAAATCACGCTCTTCGCCCTGAAACGCGTAAGCTGTGCCAATCAACAATTCGTGCCGCTGAATTTGGTCGATGGTCAATTCCTTGTTTATGCGCGAAATAATGTAATCGGTTTGCGCCCTCAAAGGCGAAATAATGCCCAACGAATTGCAATATTTTTTATCTAAATTCGCTTGATTTTCAATTATTTGCTTCACTGCGGTTAGTATTTTGTCCGCTTCTTCTACATTATAACCTTGTTCGGTTCTAACTCCGTCTGTTTTTTCCAAATAAATGCCTTCATTTGCAGGAATATCGGGTTTTTCGGTCATAATACTAATGGCATTGCTGTAAAATTTTGCATTGCTAAAACGAATAATATCCGGCAAACTTCTGTAATGTTCGTTCAAAAAAGTAACTTGGTTTTGATTGGCTATTTTGTCGCTCACAAGGTCGAGAATGCTTTTATCTCTAAAATTGAGCATTTCAGTTGGCATATTTTCAAGATTATGAGCCTTTTGCATAATCATTTGGCGTTCGCGCGAAAGGAAAGAAACATGCCGCAATTGGTTTGGGTCGCCCGCAATTACCACTTTTTTAGCACGTTGCATAATTGGTATAATCGAAGCAATATCGCATTGAGTAGCCTCGTCGATAATTGCAAGGTCGAAAAGTTCCTTCTTGAGTGGCAAAATTCTATAAATATCTGTAATTTTAACAAGCCAAACGGGAAAAGTACTCAAAATTACCTCAAAATTTGTTTTGTCAAAATATTCTTCTTTTATCGAACCCGTTTTTACTCGCACAGCTTGGTCAAAATTGGTTAGCTCTTTTCGGTGTTTTTTAAGGGTTTCGTTTATTTTTGCGCCATAATTACCCCGAACTTGTGCCACAGTCAAAGTAATTAGTTTTTCTAATTCATTTTCTATTTCGGCTATCAATTCCCAATGAGGAGTTTGTAATTTATTGGTAAATAGTATAATAGACTTTTTTATTTTCTTAAAAAAGTTGCTTGTAAATTCGTTGCCAGCAATGTATTCGCCTCGTTTGTTTTCTTGAATTACGCGTTTTTCAAAATGCTTTTCTAGTTTTTTCAATCGAATTTCTAATTTAGATAAATCCGAATTAAGTTTCGATAAAGCCTTGTAATCCAAATTACTGTACGTGTTTATGCCACTTAATAAATTCTTCAAATGTTTTTGCAAATCGCGCAAATAAGTACTTCGCCCGCCACGAACAATTACATCTTTTATTTCGAGCTGATTCTCTATTTTATTGGCAATTACATCTACGGCTTGGTCTGTGCGTGAGGCAATTAGCACCGATTTTCCTTTGCTCAAATGCTCAATAGCAAGCGCCGAAATAGTGTAAGATTTCCCTGTTCCGGGCGGTCCCACAATCAAATTGAAAGGATAAGTAGAAGCCGCTAAAATCATTTTCTGCTGTGCCAAGCTCAAAATAGTTGGCACTCTGCCAATAGCAACTTGTTGAGGCTCATTTATAATTTGATGCTCACCAAAAAGCAAACGCAAAGGCTCCGAAAATTCAGGGCTGCGGCTTATTTCACTCAACTCGTTCAAAATACCAAGCGTATTTTCCGATTTAGTTACTAAACCTAAACCGCTAGCCGGAATGATATAATAATGAGATAGTTGTTCAATTTTCTCATCGCTTATCAATTCTTTAATTTTATCTTCGTCGAATAAATTTGGATATAACAAAATTTGATTTGTGTTTAATTCAGGAAAATATTTTTCTAAAACTCGCTTGATTAAGCCAATTTCTTTGAAATCTATTTCGTTGGTTGGCAATTCTTTATGCAAATTCTCATACAAACCGCTTACTTCTTCTTCGTCGCGAATGGTTTTGAGCAATGAATAATTAATACGCCTTTTTTCTATCTCTATTTTAACAAAAAAGTTACCCTCTTCTTGAATAATTTCTGCCGGAAAAAAGAATAAAGGCGAACAAACGGTTTTATTTTTCCCACGCCCTCCCTTTTTTTTTCCAATAATAAAAACGGTACAATACAATAGCTCTTTCTCCTTGTAATACAAAGCCAAATCCTTTACAATTTCTTCTGCTTTTACATGGTTTACAGGCAATTGCGGATAATAACCATCTACCAACTCCTCTCTGCCGCTCATCATTATTCGTTTCTCGACCTTAGGGCTAAAAAAATTGTCGATACTCAAATCTCTGTTATCCGATTGGTAACAATCATTAAAATAGGCTATTATATTGTTTATGCTCATATTTTTACTTATTTAGTGCGTTCAAAGTAAGCAAAATAGCTTCATTTGTAGCAGGAATTTTCAGATTTATCTGTTTTTTTTCTGCCGAAGTAGCTAAAAGCGCATCTTTTATAGCAAACCAAACCGAAAGCGCAAGCATAAAAGGCGGTTCACCTACCGCTTTGCTTCGTCTTATGGCATTGAAATTGGGTGCATTTTGTAACAAACTTACTCTGAAATCCTTAGGAATATTGCGAATACCTGGTATTTTGTAAGTATCTGGTGAATAGTTCAGTAACTCACCTTTTGCACTGTATTTCATTTCTTCGCTCGTAACCCAGCCCAAACCTTGCACAAAAGCTCCTTCTATTTGCCCAATGTCGATGTTGGGATTTATACTTTCACCTACATCATGCAGAATATCACTACGTTCTATAACACATTCGCCCGTTAAAATATCAATCGACACTTCAGAAACAGCCATTCCAAAAGCAAAATAATGAAAAGCATTTCCTGTTTCTGTTTCGCGGTTGTAATTAATATCAGGTGTTTTGTAAAATCCTGTGGCACTTAAACTTACTTGCTTTATTCGCGCGATAGAAGCGGCTTCGGCAAATGAAATTTCACGCTCTGGATTTCGCCAGTCAAATACCAAATTATTTCTAAAAATAATATCTTTAATTTCGGACTTCTGTTTTCCTTGATTTTTTTCTGAAAAATAGTTTGCCACCACCGCTTGAATTCTCTCTTTCAATTTCAAAATAGCTTCTTTTACGGCTGCACCATTCAAATCAGAACCCGATGAAGCCGCTGTGGGTGAGGTATTTGGAACTTTTGATGTATTCGTAGCATTTACTTTTATCTTATCCAAACTAACTCCCAACTCCAAAGCTGCAATTTGCTGCATTTTAGTAAACAAACCCTGTCCCATTTCTACGCCTCCGTGGTTTACCAAAATAGTGCCATCGGTATAAATATTTACCAAAGCTCCTGCTTGATTTAAAAAGCTGGTTGTAAACGAAATACCGAACTTAACCGGAGTTATTGCCAGCCCTTTTTTTAAATAAGTATTGACTGCGTTAAATTGTTGAATTTCTTTTCTACGTTTGTAATAATCAGATGTTTGTATCAATTCGTCCCAAATCGAAAAAAGCCTATTGTTGATAACTAACTGACCATAAGGCGTTTTGTTTCGCTTTTCAATGCCATAAAAATTTTTGTATCTAATTTCTGCCGCATCAACAGAAAGAAATCTGGCAATTTCGTCGATAATATTTTCCATTGCCGCCATCGATTGTGGTGCACCAAAACCTCTAAAAGCAGTATTGGAGGGCAAATTTGTTTTCCAAGCAGTTGCTCTAATTGTCATATTTTCAACAAAATAAGCATTTTCAGCATGAAGCATTGAGCGTTCCAAAATAGACATGGACAAATCTCTAGCAGAACCGGCATTGGAATGAATATCCATTTCAATAGCTTGGATAATACCTTGTTGCGTAAAACCAACTTGGTATTCGATAAAATAAGGGTGTCTTTTTCCTGTTATTTTTTGGTCTTCATCGCGTGTAAGCTTTATTTTCACAGGTTGCTTGCAATGTTTTGCCAATATGGCAGCCCAAGTTGCTACGTGGTGCGCATTGGTTTCTTTGCCACCAAATCCACCGCCCAATCGGCGAGTTTCTACTTCCACCTCATGAATACTTACGCCCAAGTTTTCGGCTACAATCATTTGAACCTCAGTGGGGTTTTGTGTGGACGAAATAATTTTCATCTCGTTACCTTCGCCCGGGATACAAAGGCTTGCTTGCGTTTCCAAATACCAATGTTCTTGTCCGCCGATCTCTATATTTCCTGAAAATTTATGTTCAGCTAAAGGTAAAAAAGTTTCAGCTTCGCCCGTTTTCATTGTTCGAGTCGGTTGCACTTTTGTATCGGCACTCATTGCCTCAAAAAGAGTAAATACAGGCTTTTGTTCTTCTATTACAATTTCTATAAGTCGTTCGGCATCAATAGCTTGTTGTTTTGTTTCGGCAGCTATTAAAAAAATAGCTTGCCCTACAAAACGCACTTCGCTAACAGCAAGTGCCTCCTCGTCGTGCACAATGGGACCCAAATTATTGATACCCAAAATGTCTTTGTGCGACAAAATGGCATGAATTCCTTTTACTTTAAGGGCTTGTTCTATATTGGTTGAAATAATTTTTCCTTTTGCCACTTTACTTCCTACTAAATGTCCGATAAGAACATTAGCTTGAGGTATATCATCTAAGTAAATAGCTTCACCAGTAATATGATAAGCTGCACTTTCATGAAATATTTTTTCCATATTTTCTATTATCTGAGGTGAAAAATTTGGTTTTAATTGATGGTTTCTAAATAAAATTTGAATAGCAAATTTTCAGCCATCAGCAAACGTGCTTCTGCTCCCGAACGTGCATCGGAAATAGGTTTAAAATCCTCTTTTACAAGTGCTTTGGCTAAGTTTATATGCTCTTCATTCCATTTTTTGCCTACCAAAAATTGTTCTACATTCGAGGCATGACTTGTTTTGTGAGCCATTCCGCCATAAAAAGCATTGAAAACCAATACGTTTGAGGCTTTGTCTAACTCTAATTCAAAAGCTGCACTTACAGTAGAAATATCCAAGTCTTTCCGTTTAGAAATTTTATAGTATTTTATTATTTTCTTTTTTTCGGTAACAGGTATTTCTATTGTTACAATAAGCTCATTAGTTGCTATTTGTGTTTTTCTATAATCTGTAATAAACTCACGTATAGCAATTTGCCTTTTGCCTTCAGCAGATTGCAAATGTACTATTGCATTATAAGCCATTAATATGGGCAAACTATCGCCAATAGGAGAAGCAGAACCAATATTACCTCCCAAAGTTGCCACATTACGTATCTGTCGCGACCCAAAAACCGTCAACATCTCTCCTAAAGCAGGAAAAATATCCGAAAGTTGGTCTTTTATATTCTCCAATGTTGTCCCAGAGCCAATTAAAACTGTTTTTTTTGTTTTTTCTATAAAATTAAGCTCGTTTAGGTGGCTTAAATCTATAATTTCGTTCAAATGTTCGTATTTTTTTGTAACTTTTAGGGCAATATCGCTCGAACCGCTTATCAAAATTGCATTTGGCTTTTCATTTCTAAGACGCAATGCTTCGTTTAAATTTTGTGGAATAAAATATACCGTAGAATTATTTTGTATTTCAATCAAATTTGTTTGTTCGTGAATTTTATTCAATTCTTGAATTACAAGTTGTTCATTTTCAGTAAATTTATCTGGGCTATTTTTTCCGGCTATTTGCATTGCAGCTTCCAAAATAGGGCGATAGCCAGTGCATCTACACAAATTTCCGGCTAAAGCGAGTTGGATTTCTTCTTTTTTAGGTATGCTTTTTTGCTTAAATAACGGAAGCATCGACATAGCAAAACCGGGTGTACAATATCCACACTGGCTTGCATCTGTCTGAAGCATAGCTTTTTGTATATCATGCAAATCATTAGAAGTCCCTAAATTTTCGATTGTAATTAATTGTTTTGCGTGCAAAGTAGGCAAAAACAATAAACACGAATTTACAGCACTGTATTTCAGTTCGTTGTTGCTAATTTCCGCTATATTTACGGTACATGCCCCACAATCGCCCTCGGCACAGCCCTCTTTTGTTCCTTTGTGTTCGTGGCTTTTTCGCAAATATTGCAAAACGGTGGTCGTAGGAGTGTGCTCAGTTTCTTTTGAAAAATCAATTTCTACAAGCCTATTGTTGTGCAGAAATTGAATAGTAGAAGATTTTGTCATTGTAAAGTTTGATGTTTTAAGAAATTTGAAATTAAGATTTATTTGGCTCAAAATCTTTTTTTAGAATAAAATTATTGTGTTTTATTCTTTTTTTTTGTAAATTGCTGCTTTTTTGATGCTAATTTTAATTTTAAGACCTTTGTTTGTGGTAAAATTAAAATTTTAAAACAGTTATATTTAACAATTTTAATTAACTATGCGTCATATATCAATCATTATCAACTATTAAGCTAAAAATAAATAGCCGATTTGAATGAATAAAATTTGTTAAAAATAAGGAAAATTGCTTTTCAAAAAAAATTAAATTTAGTATTTAAAAACATATCAAAATAACCGAAAACAATAAAGCACTAATTTCGGTTTTGTGGTACATTTTAAATGCACTTTTTTTCAGATTTTTCGCAATTTGTATTTATTTTTTTTCGATGAGGAAAATTAACTGAAACGTTAAATTTAACATAAAATGAAAGCTTACGAACATATTTTTTTATATTATTTTTCGGGAACTGGAAATGCAAAAATGGCTGCTGAATGGTTTAGAAATGAATCGATTAGCAGAAATATCCCTTGTGAAATTGAAGCAATAACCGAGCAAACTAAAGTAGAATTGCCAGCAAAAGATACTATTTTACTGGGTTTCTTTTCGCCCACTCACGGTTTTAATTTTCCGCCCATCATGCTCGATTTTCTTTTTCGCTTTCCGAGAGGTAAAAAAGCTGATGTTTTTATAGTTAATACTCGTGCCGGAATGAAAATGCACAAACTGTTCTTGCCTGGTTTAAGTGGTGCTGCTCAGTATTTTGCAGCTTTAATTTTATTGCTAAAAAATTACAAAATAGTAGGAATGCAGCCTTTGGATATGCCTTCAAATTGGATTTCGATACACCCTGCGCTACGCGACAAGGTGATTGTTTCGATTGTAAATAGATGCGAAAGAATAATTAAAAAATTTGCCAACAAACTTTTTTTTGGCAAGCGAGTTTTTAAAGCTTTTTGGTCATTCCCTTTCGATTTAGCTATTCTGCCTATCGCCTTTTTGTACTACTTTGCTGGTCGATTTGCCCTTGCAAAAACGTTTTATGCTTCCAATTCGTGCACAAATTGTGGCTTGTGCAGCAAGAATTGTCCTGTTAAAGCCATTGAAACAATCGATTCGCGCATGTTTTGGTCGTATAACTGCGAAAGTTGCATGAAATGTATGAGCAATTGCCCCGAAAATGCAATTCATACCTCGCATTCATATAGTATTGGGTTTTGGATAGTTCTTATGAGCTTTGTTAGTCCTATTTTTGTAAATTATTTTGAGCTTTGGGATATTGAGTTTATTGAAAAAAGTTCTTCTGTATTTTGGATTGCCGAGTTTAGTATCGAAATGCTCGCTTTTTTTATAATTAATATAATGGCTTATCGTATTTTCCATTTTTTTATGCGTTTTCGTATTGTAAGCAAATTTATGGAATATACTTCATTGACAAGGTATTGGCGCAACTATAATTTAAAGAAAACGCTCAAACGAATGCAAAAAATCTAGTTTATTTAGAGTCAATTTATTTCTTAAAAAAATGAAGTTCTTCTTTTAATTGTTCAATTTCTTGAACTTTTTCTTGTAATTTCTCTTCAATCTCAATCAGTTCGTCTTGGGCAGAAACCAACTCTTCGTACTGAATACTAAGTTCTTCTTCTTTTTGAGAAATAATTTCTTCTAATTTTCGTCCTTTTTCTAATAAAGAACTTGATTCTTTTTGCCGCTTCAAATTCAATAGCATCGATGAAATATTTTCGGATATTTCTTCGATAAAAGTAACTTCGTATTTCTTAAAGCCATTAAATGAAGCAAGCTCCATTACACCAACTATTTGCTCATCAATTTTTAGCGGCACCAGAAGAATTGCTCTTGGGTCGGCACCACCTAAGCCTGTACTAATATTCATGTAATCTGGTGGTACTTTTGTAAGTAAAATGGTTTTTTTCTCTCTTGCGCATGCTCCTACCAAACCTTCTTTCAATTCAATTCTTTTGGTTAAAAATTTGCGCCTATCGTAAGCATAAGCTGCTATTAATTCCAAAAATTCGCCATTCGAATCATGTTCTATCATAAAAATACCACCCACATTTGCTTTTACGTATGCGATTAAATCGCTAAGCACCTCGAATGATAATTCAAATAAATCTTTATTATTATGGCGCAAAGTATCTATTATTTTATTAACACCTTCGCTTTGCCAATTTTTAATAATTTCTTCTTTTTTTCGCTTGCTATCTTCCTCTATAGCTGCACGATAATTGTTGTGGATTTCAAATAATTCCTTTGAAAGCAAGTCTTCTTTGTCGAGTACATTACTTTCTTCCAACACCTCTTTGAGCCTAACGTCGGTTGCTAGTTTTACATAAGTCTTTAAATTTGCATTTAACTGTCTGGCTAGTAGGTGTATAATTTTCAATTCATAGGTGAAAATAGTTAATTGCGAATCGGGCGAATGAATCTTGCCTTTGCTCAATTCAGATAGAAATAGTTTTAATTTATCGAGTGGTGTTTTAATTTTTGTTATTAGTAAGAAAAAAAGAATACCAATGGAAAATAGAGAAATTGATGCGGCGGCAAAAAGATAAGAATCGCCAAGTTTTGCCAAAACGAAGGTGGCAATTGCAATTATTAACGTTAAAAGAATAAACAAGCTTGCCAGATAAAAAATAATTGAATTTTTCATTATGGCACGCGCCAATAAAATGAGTATAGGAGTAATACCCAGCGAACTAACTAAAATAAATGCTAATATTTCGTTCATTTAATTATCAATTGAATTTTCATTCTTATTAAAAAAATGATTCATTTTCGTTTTTTTTTATATTGACTACAAAAAAAAGCAATTAAAATGAATACACAAAAATAACTGCAAGATAATAATTTTTTAATTAAAAAGTGGTTTATTTAAAACAAAAAGTTTAATTTTACAAAGCCAAATATCTCGCAAATAACAAGCTAAAGTGTTTGCTATTAGTAAATTAATTAATCGGAAAATAATATTAATAATAAATTACAGTCCAGTTTATGAAACTATCTTTGCAAGAAATTTTCTTTTTTTTGATACTTATTTTTACTTCCATAGCCTTTTTTAAAATAATTGAGCCATTTTTGGCTGATATTTTTCTCACAATTGTAATTGCCATACTTTTTAGGAAACCTTATCTATACATGGAGCAAAAATTCAAAGGTAGAAAAATTTTGGCTTCATTGATTACTATTTTTTTAGTAATCTTTATATTAGCAATTCCTTTTACAGTTATAGGAATAATGCTTACTGGCGAAATTACTGATGCTTATACGCTTATAAAAGAAGGCTTACCTAGTATGCAACTTAAAATAGATGAAATTTACAATTCGCTGTCGAATTATCCTCTTTTGAGTGGGAAGTTAGGAAATGCAAATATTGCTGAAATTCAGAACACTATAAATGACACGTTGAAACGACTTGCCGAATTATTGATTGAATTAATTCAAACCACTTTTATCAATGCAAGCAATTTGTTAATTCATTTTTTTATTATTCTATTTTTGCTTTTTTATGTGTTAATTGATGGCGATAGTTTGCTCAAAAAAATACAATATCTAATTCCGCTTACCGAAAAAGATGAAAAAGAATTGTTTACTAAACTAAAGCAAGTTACTGATGCTATTGTATTTAACACATTCATGATAGCCACGATAGAAGGAAGTTACGGGGCTTTTTTGTTTGCCATTTTAGGTGTTCCTTCGCCTGTTTTTTGGGGATTGATAATGGTTATTTTGTCGCTAATTCCTATTGTGGGAGCCAATACCATACTTTTTCCTACTTCGCTTATTTTGCTTGCAACCGGAAATATACTCAACGGCATGATTTTACTTATCTTTGGAGTTGGCGCAATTGTTATTAATCAAAACATCATTCGACCTAGATTAGATGGGCACAAAAGCGGAATGCACCCTGCTATTATATTTTTGGCAAGCATGGGCGGTTTGATTTGGATGGGAATAGTTGGTTTTATAGCAGGACCTTTGATTACCGCTGTTTTTATTGTTATTTGGAATCAATTTGGTGAGCATTACAAGGATAAACTCGACCAATACAACAACAGCGACCATTTTTATAGAAGCTAAAAAACAAAAGGACTTTCTAAATAGACTTTTATTGCCCATTTTTTTTGATTTTAAGCACTTTGCAGATTAAATTACAAATATGTTTTGTGCTTAAATTCAAAAAAAACAAGCAATGAAAGACAATTTAAAAGTCCTTATTAAAGTAAAAAGGCTTACCGTTTTACGATAAGCCTTTTGGATTACAAAAAAAGCAAAGAGTAAATATTATATTATATAACCTTCACATTTACTGCGTTTAATCCTTTTTTACCTTGTTGTAGCTCAAATTCTACGTAATCGCCTTCGCGGATTTCATCGATTAAGCCTGAAATGTGAACGAAATGTTCTTTTCTTGAGTTTTCTTCGCTAATAAAGCCAAATCCTTTAGCTTCATTGAAGAATTTTACTGTTCCTTTGATCATTATTGAATATTTAAAAAATTATATAATGCACAAAAGTAACTTAATTTATTTCATTGCATATTATTTTTACAATTATTTTTCAAATAAATAGAAAATAAATGTAAATACATTGATTATAAAGTATTTAATTTTGTGTATATTTTCCTTGAAGCACTTTTAATAATCTATTTATGGCTTTTTAATTTAATAGTAGCTAAAAAACACTATAAAATCTGCTATTTTTTTTATCGAATTTGATGAGATGTAATAAAATCTTACCAGCGACAAAATTATTAACTTTTGTTTAGTTCTTTTAATTAAAAAAAACAAGACTCTTTTTTTTGACAAATTTCAGGCTAATGCTTATCGGAACGTATAAAATAGGAAATCCATTACACAAGCATCTATTTTAGAGTTGTTTTGCATTTAATTGAAAATAATTTTGGAAAAACAAATTGAAAAACCTAACTTTGAAACTAAATAGAGTTTTCTGTCGGTTAGGCTGTTAGCAAATCATCGGACAGACCGGACAAGCCGGTCGAACCGATTTTGCGTAGTTTTCTTTCAAACACTAAATAAAACTAGAGGATAGTACTCGTGGGCTAATGCCCAAATTTTCTATTATTTTTTTACACAACCCTAAGTACGGTCTATTTATTTTGTTGTTCAATCGATTTAGTTGGCAAATGAAGAACAAAAGCAAATGAAAAATTTATAAAATACGAAAAGTTATGGTAGCAAAAAAAGTAGTAATAGCAGGAGGCACAGGCTTTGTAGGAAGTTTTTTGCTCGATAAATTTAAAAAAGACGGCTACGAAGTTGTTCTTATTTCGCGGCAAAAAGGACACGTGAACTGGAATCAACCACAGCAAATTCTTGCTGCATTGGAAGATGCCGAATTGCTAATAAATTTAGCCGGAAAATCAATTAATTGCCGTTTTACTCCTGCCAATAAAGAAGGAATACTTTCGTCGCGCATTGAAACAACTCAATTGCTTGGCGAAACTATTTTGAAATGCCAAACGCCACCCGAACTTTGGATAAATGCAAGCGCAATAGGTCTTTACAGGCATTCAACGGACAAAGCAATGACCGAAGCTGAGTACCAAACCGACAATAGTTTTATTTCGGAAGTTGTTCAAAAGTGGGAAAATGCTTTTTTTAGCGTCAAGCCAAGCAAAACAAGGCAGGTTGCTTTGCGAATTTCGGTGGTTTTGGGCAAAAACGGAGGAGCTTTTTCTACCCTTTCTAGTTTGGTGCGCTTTGGTTTAGGTGGAAAGCAAGCTTCTGGAAAACAGATGTTTAGCTGGATTCACATACACGATTTTTATCGGATTATCGAACATCTGCAAACCAACAGAAATCTCGATGGTGTTTTTAATTGTGCAACTGCTAATCCGGTTACAAACAGCCAGTTAATGAAAGCTTTTCGTAAAACAATGCAAATGCCTTTGGGATTGCCGGCTCCTGAATTTGGGATAAAACTGGGTGCCTTTTTTATAGGAACAGAACCTGAATTAATACTTAAAAGCCAATGGGTTATGCCACAACGATTGATGGAATCGGGCTTCAATTTCGATTTTCCTCAAATAGAAACAGCATTGAGTAATTTATTGATAGCGTAAATTGTTAAATTGCTATTTTCTCGGAAAAAATTCAAATCTCTGTTTTCAAAGTTCCTTGTTTGCTATGCTATTAATTCTCTCATAAAACACACAAATGTCTTGTTGTCAGATATAAAGCTTTAAGATATTCAACAACTGGTCGTCGGAGAAAGGCTTTGCTATATAATCGGTGAAACCCGAAATAATGCACAGCTCGCGCTTAAACGAAAATGCTGTTTGGGCTATAATTGGGATTTCCATATCGAACTCCCTAATTTGCTTTACAGCTTCAAAACCATCGATAATTGGCATTTTTAAGTCCATAAGCACAATGTCAATGGTCGAATTTTTGCATATATCTATGGCTTCTTTGCCGTTTTGTGCACGCAAAAGGGTTAATCCCGAATCGCTCAAAATCTCTTCGATATACAAAAAGTTAAACTCCTCGTCTTCAGCAACTAAAAGCGTTTTAGCCGACCAAGGTGTTTTTGTATTTTGCTTGGTTTTTATATTATTTTGTTCTATTTTAGAGCCATCCAAAGGCAACTCAAACGAAATTTCGGTTCCTTGTTCGGGTTCTGAATTAAGGTACATTTTGCCTCCTATCATTTTAATTAAACCAGTTGCAATTGGTAGTCCAAGCCCTATTCCTCCAAAAAGTTTTGGGATATTTTCGTCGGCATGAGCAAAAGTTTTGAATATAATTTTTTGCTTTTGCTTTGGGATACCAATTCCGGTGTCTTTTACAAAAAACAAAATATTTTCGCTTATTAAATAGTAGCCAAATTCTATCGAACCTGAACCTGTAAATTTAAAGGCATTGTCTAATAAAATTCGGATAATTTGCTTTAACTTGGTGTAATCGGTGCAAAGCACAATTTTTTGTGTTTCGGAGATGCTGTATTTCAAAGCAATATGTTGCTTGTTTATTGTAATTTTAAATTGTTGAAACTCTTCGTATAAATCCAAAATGAGCTTATCGGGCGAAAATAATATTGCCTCTGTTTTCATTTGATTGGTTTCGATGTACGAAATTGTAATAATATTTTCGACAACATTGAGCAGTTGAGTAACCGATTTAGAAATATTCTGGTAAAATTGTATTTGTTTTTCGGGTGTAATATTGGGTTTGGTTAGCAATTTAGCAAAGCCGGTAATCGAGTTCATAGGTGTACGAATTTCGTGTGAAATATTGCGCAGAAATGCTGATTTTAATTTATCGCTTTCTTCTGCTTTTTCTTTGGCTTTGATAAGTTTTTCGGTAGTTGTTTTAATTTGAGTTATGTCTTCAAAAGTAGCAATAACTAAGTAAGGTTCTGATTCATTGGGTTTAAATTTAGGAAAAGAATTGATACTTATCCAAGTATAAGCATTATTTTTAGGATTGAATACGCCCATAATTTCCCCTAAAACGGTTTTTCCGGTTTCGAGTGAAACCATAGCAGGGTGGGTAGCTCCCTGAAAATCAGAACCATCTAAATGAATAGCCTGCCAACGCGAATCTATTGATTTGACTCCTTGCATTTGTTCAAAACTCAATCCCAAAATTTGTTGGGCAGCCTTGTTTGCCTGAATTATTTCTCCTTTTGCGTTCTGATAAACAACGCCTTGTATCATGTTTTCATACAAAAAAGAGAATTTTTCAGAAGCTTCTTCTATTGTTTTTATTGCTTGGCGAAGCTGTTCGTTTTGCTGTTTGTATTCTTGATACAAACTAGAATATTCCTCTTTTTGTTGTTGCAAATAGAGTTCGTTTTGTCTTTGAATGGTTGTGTCTCTAACAATTGAGAAGATTTCATTTTCGCCATTTTTAACCATCCTAGCTTCATAATCTCTTATTCCATTTTCAGAAGGTAGCTGATAATTGAATATAACTATCCGGTCTGTATTTAAGGTTTCGACCATTTTTAAAATCAAGGTGTCGTAAAAGTCTTTAGGCATTATGTCTTTTGCATTGAGTCCCAATATTGATTTCTCTTTGTAGTATAAATCCTTCTTATTTGCTTTATAATCAAGATAAACCCCTTTTTTATCCATAATAAAAAGCATATCGGGTATTGCTTTTACCAAGGCACGAGCTTTTTTCTCGCTTAGTTCTAAGTTTTTTACGGCTTTAAGTAATTCTATTTCAGCAAGTTTTGCTTCTGTAATATCTCTAGCTGTTCCTTCAATAGCGTATAATTCATTGTTTTTGTCGTAGAGCAGTATATTTTGCTGTTCTGTCCAAATAATTTGCCCATCTTTACGAATCCATCTTAAAATAATTGGCTCTGAATTGCCTAGAGAACTAGCATCTTCTAGTATTTTTCTATCCTCTTCATGAATTATTTTGTAGCCAAGATAGGGGTCGTTGTAATGCTCTTGGGGAGTGTAACCGGTTACTTTTGTAGAAGCAGAGCTTACGTAATCAAATTTAGGTTCGGGTTTCAACAAATACCGGTAAATTATTGAAGTAGAGTTTTCGGCAAGTTCTCTAAATTTGCGTTCGCTTTCTTTGAGTTCTTGTTCTATTTGCTTATATGAAGTTATGTCGGTGGCTTGTCCTTCTATTATTATTTCATCGCCTAGAATTGATTTTCGCATAAAAAAATCACTGAGCCAAATAATCTTGCCACTTTTTGTTTTTATTTGATATTCAATTAGGGAGCTTTTTCCTACTTGCATTTCTGAAACTGCTTTTAATACCTTTTCTTTGTATTGGTCGCAAATCGAATTATACCAAATAAATGGGGTGTCATTTATTTCTTGTGCACTGAAACCAAGCACACTTACAACACTTTCGGAGCAAAACAATCCGCCTTTTTTGTTTGAAAATTTATAAATAATATTGGGAAAGCGATTGATTAAATCTTTAAATTCGTTTTGGGATAGATTTTTTTCTTGCTTGGGTTGTTCGGCAATTTCTCGGGCATCTATAAGTAACTGAATTACTTTGTTGTTGCTATCCTGTTTATAAATAGTGGTATTAAATTCAAACCATTTGTAAGTGCTGTTTATTGTTTTTAGTCGATATTCATTCTTGTAATTTGTTTTTTTGTTTTCTAACAAAATAGTGGCTATTTCATTTTTAACATTTTGAATATCATCATCATGAAACAAGGTAGAAAAAAAATTGAGCTTAGAAGCTTGCAATTCGGTAAGCGTATGACCGAGTATTTCTTCCATTTTCTGATTAGTATAGATAATACTTTGATTTTCAATATCAAAAACATAAATAATACGGTGAATCGTATTTAAAATTGAATTCAGAAAAATTTCTTGCTGAGCCATTAGTGAAGCGTAAGGATTTGATAAACGAACTTAACTACAATTTTAAAAAAATAAAGTGCAAGATACTAATTGTTGTTCATTTTTCCAAATAATAGCTTTATAAAATTGTATTTTTTATTAGGCACCTAGCAAAACAATAGATACAATTAATTTTTGTTTATTATTTGAAAATCCAATTGTAGTTGTAATATGAATGATTAAAAAAAAGAACACATCAAATTCACGAAATCTAAACGAATTACATAATTTCAAAGCCTCAATTTACTAGTGTAAATGAGGCTTTAAAAATTGAAGTACAACGAAGAAAAAGCAATTTATAGAAGTTGCCTTAATTGCTAATAATCAAATCTTTAGTGTAAACATTATTGAAGCGGTCGGTAACGCGAACGGAAATTTTAGCGTTGGCATTCACGGGCTTAGCTTTGAAAAGGTGATGAGTAGAACCAGCTCTAAGCCACGAGAATTTTTTGCTGCTTCCGGGTTTGTATAAATTTTGGGCTGCCGGGTCGATGCTCCAATATTGAGTCATTTCGCCTTTCAACTCGCCATTTTCTAACCATTCTACTTTCCAAGCGGCGTCGTAATTAAAGACGTTGGCAATAAAATAATCTGGATTTTGTGCGTCAGAACCTATGGGATATAGTTTGAATTGCTCCGATTTGTCGAATCCAACACCTTTGAAATACCACGAAACTTTATCGCCATCAATTTCATAAACGGTGTATCCTTTGGGCGTTCCGTCGGTACAAAGTTCGCCTTGCCACCATGCGGCACAAGCAGCAGCATGTACGTGTTCGGAAATGTTTTCAGAGATAGCAGTATTCCACTGCGTATGGCTGTGTCCGGCTAAAATGTGGGTATTGAAAGGAGCTAAAATTTTAAATAACGCCGAACGATTCATTACCGAACTAGCTATCAAATAGTTATAATCGGGAGAAGTTTCCGATTCTCCATAAACAGTTGGTATATGGAGTGATACAATAAGAGTACTTTTGGGTTTAATTTTTTGCAAGTCTTGTTCAAGCCAAGCAAGTTGGGCTTCGTCGATATAGCCAATGTAGCGGTAGGAATATCCGTAGTAAAAAACGTCTTTGAGTACTACATAGTGCACATTTCCAACATTGTAGGAAAAGTGTGAAGGTCCCATAGCAGCGGTAAACGTTTTGTCCGATAACTCATTTGAGCGTTCGTTGTAATCCATATCGTGGTTGCCAATTACTTGATAGAAAGGGATTTTTATCTTAGAAATGGCTTTTTTGTAGTTTTCTAAAAAAGGAAGTCTATCAAAAACATTGTCGCCCAAGCTAATGGCATGAGCTGGAACATCAGCAGGCAAGGCGGCTAGCGTTGCGTTTACGTCGTCAATCACTTTGTTGAGTAAGTCAAATTCTTCTAGTTCAAGAACTTGCGGGTCTGCCCAAGCAATGAGCGTGTGTTTTTGTTGCGAGAGCTTTGCTTTGGTAAGCTCAAAATCAATGGTTTGCGCTTTGCTTGTAGGCTGAATAGGAGCAAAAAAAACAGGAATGCCTTCTTTAATAGGCGATTCGTAACCTGCAGGTAGCGAGTAATATACATATTGGCTTGCAGGCGAAGCAAGTAATTTGTAATTTCCTTTCGAGTCCGTTTCTACAATCGAAACTCCGTCGGTAACAGCTACTTGCGCTATACCCTTGCCTTGGCAGTGTATTTTGCCTTTTATACTTAGCAATGTTTTTTGAGCTTGTAAACTACTAGTTATCAGTACAAAGCTAACAATAAAGAGAAGAATAAATTTTGATTGTTTCATTTCTTATTTAAACTAAAGGAGTATTTCTGAAAATTAAGAATTGATAAAAGAAAGTCAAAAGTAGGATTAAAAACCTTAAATTCAAAATTTTTAAGCACCTCTACTATTTTATTTTTGAGCAAAGCCAATATTGTTTGGTAAGACGTTGTTTAAATTTTATTTTAACTAGCCCCGACCTTCAGGTCGAGCCTATTGATTTACAATTATTTATATTTTTAGTATGGGTTGAATTAAATTATTCTTTAATATTTTTAAACAACCACTAAGTAATTGGTTGAATTATTGTTTACACTACCCAAAATTTAAAACAACCTCTAAATTAAAAAGGCTATTCTTTTTAATCTTCGCAACTATTTTTAACTAAACGACATTGTATAAAATACTATAAATTAATTACATTAAAAAATGTAAAAAAAAGAATAAAAAGAGTAAAATATCCCCCCAAAAAATATACTTTTGCTAAAAATTAATCTAACCAATTTGAAAAAAATAGAACAAACAATTTTAAAGTGAACCTTAAAAAAAAGCAAGCAATGAAACTAATTAAATTCACATTTTTACTAGGACTATTGATTTTGAGCATTCAATATGCCATTTCGCAAGACAAAAAAACGATACAAATTATCGACAAAGTAACTAACGAACCTATTATTGGTGCCAGCTTCTTGTACGCAAGCCAGAATGGATTTTCGGACGATTTCGGTAAGATTCAAATTGAATATCAGAACAATACAAATCTAACGCTTTCGCATCTTAACTACGGACAATGGGTGCTTTCCGACCAAGAAGTGCAAAAAGCGTTAAACGAAGGAAGTATTGTAAAAGAAAGTAATACGGTAAATCTTCAGCCCGTTTCGGTTATTGCTTACCACAACAATCAGCCCAAACGAATTGATTTGAATTACCAAGACAAGCTCAACCATGATGCGGGAGCGGTTTTAAATTCCGATGTTTCAATCAATAGCATCAAAAAAAGTGGTGCTTATGGTTTCGACCCTGTTTTTAGAGGTTTCAAATACGACCAGCTAAACATTGTAATCAACGGTTCGTGTTCGGCATCGGCTGCTTGTCCAAACCGTATGGATCCTATTACCAGTCAGATACCGCTCAATGCTATCGAAAATATTCAAATATTGAAAGGTCCTTATTCGTTGCGCTACGGAAATTCGTTTGGTGCTACCATCAACTTTTTAACAGGCAAACCTATATTTACCGAAAAACTTAAATTATCGGAACGATTATCTACAACTTACGAAAACAACGGAAACATATACCGAACCGAAGGCTATTTGGGTTTACATTCAAAAAAAATAGACTTCAATTTAGTTGGCTCGTGGTCAGAAGGCGATGATTATCAAGATGGCGACAACAAAACAATTCAAGCTGATTTTTTTAGAGCCAGCTTTGGTGCCAATGTTTCGGCAAAATTAACTAAAAACCAAGTTGTTAGCCTGTCGCTTAACCGCAATTACGGACGCGATACCGATTTTCCGAGCTTGCCCATGGATTTAATCAACGACGATACTTGGATGCTAAGTGCCGAGCACGCTTTGGTTTTGAAAAACAGAAAGCTTACAACATGGAACACATTGGTTTACACCACACACGTAAACCATTTGATGGACAATTCGCTTAAACTTTTGAACCCCAGAACGATGAATGCCAAATCGCCTACCGAAACCCTTACCTTTGGTGGCAGAACCGAAACTACTTGGCTTACAAAGCATAGCACAACTTATGCCGGTTTTGATGTTAGAGTAGAAAACGCCGAAGGTAGCCGAACACGCGAAATGCTGATAGGACTCAAGCCCACATTTGTAGATAATATTTGGCAAAACAGCAGCATTGAGCGAACAGGATTTTTTGTAGAAACCAATATTTCAACTCCTAATTTTCAATATGTTATTTCGGGAAGGTTGGAAGTAAATAACTCGCAAGCCAAAGACGCTGCCGCTGAATTTACGGCTATTAACGAAAATACAGCTAGCACACAAGTAAATCCAAACGTTAGTTTAGGTATTGTAAAGAATTTCAACCGCTTTTATGCACTAAAACTATGGCTTGGTAGCTCGCAACGAAGCGGCAGTTTGACCGAAAAATACATCAATTATTTTTCGGTTGGGCGCGATGCTTACGAATTGCTTGGAAATCCTGATTTAAAACCCGAAAGAAACAATCAAGCCGACTTGATTTTTGAAATAAAATCAGAAAAAACTTTCTTAAATGTCGATGTTTTTGCCTCGTATATGCAAAATTACATTACTTCGGTCAAAAATCCAGATTTGATAAAACGAATAGCCAGCAGCCCGGGCGTGCGCCAATTTCAAAATTTAGGAAGTGCCTTGAAAACTGGTTTTGAAATAAGCTGGAAACAATATTTAGTTTACGGAATCCAACAACAAGCTGGCTTAGCCTACACGTATGCAAAAAACACCGAAAACAACGAGGCTTTGCCCGAAATAGCTCCTTTTGAAATAAGATATTCTCTTTCGGGTAGGTATTTCGAGGATAAATTAGCAACCGAAATTTCGATAAGGCACGCCTTGAAACAAGACCGCATATCCATCGAATACGGCGAAAAAGAAACTCCAGCTTTTACAAACGTAGATTTTTATATCTCTTACAAGCTATTTCGTTTTGTAAATCTTGCTACTGGTGTTCAAAATCTGCTCAATGAAACATATTACGAACATTTAAACAGGTCAATTAGTGGAAGTACAACCGATTATATATTCAACAAAGGACGAAACATTTACGTTAGAATGGTTATTGATATTCGATAATTTGATGTGTTGATGAATTGATATTCTAACTATTTATTCTGGTTTTGTTACTAAACCAAGATTTTAAAAAAAAGGAAAATTTTTGTAATTTTCCTTTTTT
>JAIFNL010000234.1 GCA_020047755.1 Bacteroidota bacterium | reverse complement strand
TCGTTCCATCATCCGTTTGTTTTCACGAAAAACCCCATTGTAATTGTTTTGGCAAACTTACTTGAGGCGTTTGCACGTGTGCCTTTTTTTTTAACGATTAACGATTAATGATTAACGCTTTTTTCATTTTTCATTTTTCATTTTCATTAAACATGGTGCAAAGATATAGCAAGGTTTATCATTTTCCAAATTTTTTTGCAACTTTTTTTATCTTTTTTTGAAAATAATTTTAAAATAGTATAGTTAAAAAATCAAAATTCTTCTACAATACCAATAAAATAAGCTATTACAAAAGAATTTATTTTTTTTGTAAAAATCACAATAAATGTTAAAATTTCTTAAAATATATCTTGTTTTTTTTAATTTATAAAAAAATAATGAATAAATTTTAGATAAAAAATAGCATATTTTAATAAAATTTCACCTATTTATCTAAAAATTAGTTCATTTTTTTTAAAAAATTTTTAAGTATTTTTGTACAAAAATTGCAATTGTTTAATTAAAAAAAAGAATTATACCAAAAAAAAATCCATTCGGCACGAAAAAAAAATCAGTTATGCACAAAAAAAAATCCATTAGCCCAGAAAAAAAATCCATTAGCCCAGAAAAAAAACCCATTCGCCCAGAAAAAAAATCAATTAGCCCAGAAAAAAAATCAATTCGCCCAGAAAAAAAAACCATTCGCCCAGAAAAAAAAACCATTAGCCCAGAAAAAAAATCCATTCGTCCAGAAAAAAAATCCATTAGCCCAGAAAAAAAATCAATTAGCCCAGAAAAAAAATCCATTCGTCCAGAAAAAAAAAACATTATGCACGCGTAAAAATCCATTATGCACGCGTAAAAATCCATTCGCCACAAAAAAAGATACCTCCAACGCAAAAAAGAAAAACCATTCAACAATTCAACAATTTAACCATTTAACAATTCAACAATTCAACAATTTAACAATTTAACCATTTATTTTTAAGCAAAGCATTGGTATATTTGTTTTTTTAATATATTTGCCTAAAATTCATTTTCTACAAAACTGAACTTAATTATTAACTAAATAAAATCGAAAAATATGTTTCTTTTAATGGTTCTTGTATTTGTTCTGGGCTATTTAGCAATAGCATTTGAGCATCCTTTGCGAATAGACAAAGCGGCATCGGCTTTACTTATCGGAGTACTTATATGGGTAGTTTATATGCTCGGCGTTGATAGTATTCTGAGTATGACCAACGAAGCCGGAAACTACGTGAGTAGAGCTTGGGCTAGTTACCTCGAAAGTAATCCTACTGCCAACAACCACGAAGGCATGGTCGAATTCATTTCTCACCATCAATTGCTTCACCACTTGGGCGAAATTGCCGAAATTCTGTTTTTCTTGCTTGGTGCAATGACCATAGTGGAAATTGTAGATCAACACCAAGGGTTTAAAGTTATTACCGACAAAATCAAAACCACCAACAAACTAAAACTCCTTTGGATTATTAGCTTCTTAACCTTCTTCATGTCAGCCGTTTTAGACAATCTAACAACTACCATTGTTATTGTTGCACTTTTGCGCAAATTAATCGACGAAAAAGAAACTCGCTGGTTTTTTGCCAGTATGGTAGTAATTGCTGCCAACGCAGGCGGAGCGTGGACTCCAATAGGCGATGTTACCACCATTATGCTTTGGATTGGTGGGCAAGTAACTGCCGTTAAAATCATGGAAGGAGTATTTATTCCGAGTGTATTAAATATTTTGATTCCACTCTTGGTGCTTACCTTTACCATGAAAGGCAGCGTTAGTCGCCCCAAGGTAGATGAAAACGAGCAAGTTATATCGCACCGACAACAAGTATTAATTCTTATTTTAGGCGTTTCGGCACTTTTGTTTGTTCCTGTTTTCAAAACCTACACACACTTGCCTCCTTATTTGGGCATGTTGTTAGGCTTAGGCGTGCTGTGGTCTGTAACTGAAATACTTCACCGCTGGTACGACAAATATAAAATCAGCATCGGCTCCATTAGCGACGAGAATGTAAATTCAATCCAAGAAACATCGCAAAAATTAGTAGTTATAAAAATTCTTTCCAAAGTAGATGTACCTACTGTATTTTTCTTTTTGGGCATTCTTTTGGCAGTAGCAGGCTTGCAATCAGCAGGGCAACTCGGACTTGCAGCCACATATCTCGACCAAAACCTAGGCAACATTTACGCTATCAACTTAGCCATCGGCATACTCTCCTCAATTATAGACAACGTGCCTTTAGTAGCAGGAGCTATGGGAATGTACCCAATTGCCGAAGCTGGAGCAACCGGCTATATGGCTAATTTTGTGCAAGATGGAATCTTCTGGGAATTTTTGGCTTACTGCGCCGGAACTGGCGGAAGCATCTTAATTATTGGCTCAGCCGCCGGAGTTGCCGCCATGGGTCTCGAAAAAATAGATTTCATTTGGTATTTGAAAAAAGTAAGCCTTTTAGCACTTTTAGGATACTTAGCCGGAGCTGCTTTCTATTATTTCGAAATGACTTACATACTACATTAAAAAAACCTCAACATTAATATAAACAAAAAAGAGTTGCTTTTGTAAAAAATGCAACTCTTTTTTGTTTATCCATGCCTATTTATTTTACTCAAAAATATAAAAAATTTTAATTAATTGGAATAATTATCAACCACGAAGAACACAAAGTTAAATCACAAAGAACACTAAGAAAAGTATAAACTAATTTTGAAAACTTACTTAAATATTCGAATTTAAACTTAATTCTTTGGTTTTACTTTTATTTAGCCCACTTTCTTTAATATCCAATTTTTGAAGATTCATCTTTCCTATCTTTTCAAAAGCATCTTGTATATTCAAATCTGGAATATTGCTCAAATCTAAAATAATCAAGTTTTTTAACTCACCAATATAAATAGGTAGATGCGAAATAGGATTTCCCGACAAATTCAAATACTCTAAATTTTTAAATTTTAAAACAGCCGCCGGCAAAGTTTCTAATTTTTTATAACTCAAGTCTAAGTATTTTACACCATCGGCATTTTCCAAAGCCTGCTCTAAATCATAAAAAATCTCTGGTTTCTCTTGCGAAAACATCACGTTAGCACAAAAAATAAAGCTTAAAATAAATACAAATTTTCTTTTCATAATGATGCCAAGTTTTTGATATTAATAATTCTTGTATGTATGAATATTTCATTTTAGTTTAACTATTTAATAAAATAAACTACAAAAAACAAGCCAGTAATTAATGTAAAAATAGAATGGTAAAAAAAAAAGTCTTTTAGTTATATTTTTTTTAAAATTTCTTTCATTAAAAGTTAAAACATTACTTTTGCGTATAAATTCTATTAAGTAATTAAAAATAAGAAAATAGCAAAAGGCTTTCTCAAAAATAAAATAGCTCTGATGCTTAATTGAAAAATATTTCATAAATTTGCATTCTCTAAAATTTAATTGATTGCCAAATGGAAAATATACAACAAAATAGAAACGAAACAGATTACTTTGTAATCCCAAACCCAATTTATGATGTGGTTTTCAGATATTTGATGCAAGATTATGACAGTGCAATGATAATACTGTCCACCCTAATAAATGAAAAAATAAAGAAATTAGATTTCCAGCCACTCACTTTTGCAAAAAAAACAACGGCAACAGAATACAACGAGCAAGCTGAACAAAAAATAAACAAGCTTTTTGAAAAAGAAAAACAAAAAATTATTGCAGACAACAGCCTTTCGGAATCGGACAAAAATATAGCAATAAACGAAATATCGATAAAAGACCCTACAACTAGCAAAGACATAAAATTACTTCATCTTGATTTTGCTGCCGTAATAGAAAAAGAAAATGGCGAAGAAGAAATGGTAATGATTGAATTACAAAAAGTTGCCTTAGAAACTGATATTTTCAGATTCAAACAATATATTGCCGAAAATTTCCAAAAAAAGAGAAAAGCAATTAAAAACGACCCCGATACCGGAGAGGAAATTGAAATAGAATTGCCCTATCGCTTAATCCCTATTTTCATTTTAAATTTCAAAATTGAAGATGAAATAAGCGATTTGATGATAAAAACCCGACAAATAAAAACAGGAATATTCACAAACAAACAAATTGACAAAAAAAATGAGTTTATCGACCATTTAAGTTACGAACTGTACGTAGTTCAGTTACCTTATTTGCAACAAATAGAACAACTTGATTTTGAAAACAATAAATACAAACAAAAACTATTCGCTTTGCTTCAACTTTTTGACCAACGAGCAAAAAAGAATGATAATGAATACCGCTTACGGCTGTTTCGCCGAATGTTCCCTGGTTTTTTAGACAGAGTAATAAAACGGCTTCAAACTGCCGATATCGACAATCCAAATTTGGAAAAATTTATGCAAGCCGAAGACAATTATTTAAAGCCTTTGCTACAAAGAGACAATAAAATAGCTTGGTTCAAATTAAATCAAAAACGAATAGAAACCGAGTTAAAAGAAAAAAGCAAAGCATTGAAAGATAAAGACAAAGCATTGAAAGATAAAGACAAAGCATTGAAAGATAAGAACAAAATGATAGTAAATTTAGCAAAAACATTGAAAGAAACAGGTAAAACGACAGATGAAATTCAAAAACTAACGAATCTTTCAAAAGAAGAAATAGAAATTTTATAAATTTAAAATTAGAAAATATCTAAAGTGAAGTTTAAATTATCCTCTGCGTTACAACTTTAAACCACAGGATAATATGTTATTTCATTTCTATAAACATAAAAAATGAATCGTTTTTTTGAGTTGAGCCTTGTTTTCTTTTCAGGTTTGGTTTTGCTTTTTATCCTTGCGCCACTCTTGGGAATGGTATTAGAGGTAAGTATGCCCGATTTACTACAATCGGCAAAAGACCCCGAAGTTCAAGATAGTATCGTAATTACTTTGCTTACTGCCTTTGGTGCTACACTTTTCTTTTCCATTGCAGCCATTCCTTTTGCCTATCTGTTGGCAAAAAAAACATTTCCATTAAAAAATCTCATTAATGGAATAATTGATATTCCGATAGTTATACCACACACTGCCGCCGGAATTGCCATATTGACAGTTATTTCGCGCAATTCGGCACTTGGCAAACTTAGCGAGAGCCTTGGCTTTGAAATAATTGGAACGCCCGTAGCTATTTCTATTGCTATGGCATTTGTTAGCATTCCTTTTGTTATCAACTCGGCACGCGATGGCTTTGCCGCAGTACCCGAACGCCTCGAGAAAGCTGCTTTAAATTTAGGTGCAAGCCCTATGCGTGTATTTTTTACTATTTCCATTCCTTTGGCTAGCAAAAGTATTATTTCGGGATTAGTTATGATGTTTGCTCGCGGAATGAGCGAATTTGGTGCCGTTGTTATTGTAGCATATCACCCAATGATAGCCCCTGTTCTTATCTACGAACGCTTTGGTGCCTATGGACTTAAATACGCTTTGCCGGCTTCGGTTTTGTTTATAGTTATTAGTTTGTTTTTCTTTATTTTGCTTAGAATTTTTTCTAAAAAAAAATAAAAAGATTATAAATAGTATAAAAAATAAAAGTGTTAAAACTAGAAAATATATCGAAAAACTTTGGCGAATTTTCATTGAAGAATGTAAATTTAGAAGTTAAGAAAGGAGAATACTTTGTACTTCTTGGAGCTTCAGGAGCTGGCAAATCCATTATACTGGAGGTAATAGCTGGATTGATGAAAGCCGAAAGTGGCAAAATATTTCTCAACGAACAAGAAATAAGCAAATTAAAAATACAACAACGAAAAGTAGGGCTAGTATTTCAAGATTATGCTATTTTTCCGCACAAGTCTGTTTTTCAAAATATTGCATATTCTCTAAATAAGCTTTCAAAGTCAGAAGCTGAAAAAATAGTCCATTCGCTTGCTCAGGAAATGAACATTTTGCATTTGCTCCAACGAAAAGCGGATACACTTTCGGGAGGCGAAAAGCAGCGCGTAGCCATAGCCCGCACACTTGCCCGAAAACCAGATATTTTACTACTCGACGAGCCACTTTCGGCACTCGATGCTCAGCTAAAAAGCGAGCTACGCAAGCTTTTGCGCCGAATCAATAAGCAAGGACAAACCATTTTGCACGTAACCCACGATTACGACGAAGCCATAGCACTTGCCGACAAAATAGCCATCATGCAAAAAGGAACCGTAGTGCAAGATGGTGATATTAAGGAAGTTTTTCAAAATCCAAGAAGTCACTTTGTTGCTAATTTTATCGGAATAAGTAATTATTACGATGCTGAAATCTGTAAAATAAAGAAAAGAGGTATTAAAATTGCCCGAATAAATGATAAGGTTAGTTTTCGTTTAGAAACACCCGAAAAAGAAGGAACAAAAGGCAAAGTCTTTGTAAAAACAGAATCGGTATTTGTTTTCAAAGAACATATCGAATCTTCGGCTCGAAATAATTTTTCGGGCAAAATAATTGATATTCTTCCCGTAAAATCAGGCATTGAACTTTGGATTGACGTAGGCGTTAAAATTTCGGCATTAATTACGTTAGAAACCTTAGAGAAATTTGGTTTTGTTGAAAATGAAAACGTTTGGATTTCGTTTAAAGCCACTGCTGTACAATTTGTTGCAGATGAAGAATGCTAAAAAAGAGAAAGAACAAACGCATCTCTTTGGTTTGGAAAATAAATTCATTTTTATTCAAACAGCTTGTGTGCTGCTTGAAACGAACTAATTTTTCCGTTTAATACTAATTCTTCCATTTCTTTTATCAAAAGCTTGCGCTTGGGGTTGTCGTAAAAATCTTGATGCAAACGGTTATTAATGGTTTCGTACATCCAATATTTTGACTGTTCGTTGCGCTTTCTGTCGATAAAGTTGGTTTCTTTGATGAAATTAAAATACTTTTGGGTTATTTTCCACACATTTTCAATTCCAATATTGCCTAGCGATGAGCTTGTTGTAACTTCAGGAATCCAGCCAGATTCAGTGCGCGGAAATAAGTGCAGCGCGTTTTTGTATTCCATCATTGCCATTCGTGCTTTGTCGATATTTTGCCCATCGGCTTTTGTAATTACAATACTATCAGCCATTTCCATTATTCCTCTCTTAATTCCTTGCAATTCGTCGCCAGCGCCGGCAAGCATGAGCAACAAAAAGAAATCGACCATTGAATGTACTGTTGTTTCTGATTGACCAACTCCCACGGTTTCGATGAAAATAACATCAAATCCAGCAGCTTCGCACAAAATCATGCTTTCGCGCGTTTTACGGGCAACTCCGCCCAAAGAGCCAGTGCTAGGGGAAGGACGAATAAACGCATTGGCATTGCGAGTTAAATCTTCCATGCGCGTTTTGTCGCCCAAAATACTACCTTTTGAACGCTCCGAGCTAGGGTCGATTGCCAGAACTGCAAGCTTGTGTCCTAAAGTAGTGATATACATTCCCATAGACTCGATAAATGTGCTTTTGCCAACACCCGGCACTCCTGTAATACCTATGCGCATCGAATTGCCCGAAAATGGCAAACATTTTTCGATAATTTCTTGAGCAACAGCCTGATGCTGAATACTTGTACTTTCTACCAAAGTTATTGCTTGGCTCAAAATAGTTCTGTTGCCTTCCAAAATGCCTTCGAGGTAAAAATTTACAGGCATTATGCTACGTTTTTTTTGCAAAAAACGCTGTATCGAATTGTTGTCTGTAACACCTGGCTGCTCAATGCCTTTGTTTACAATCAATGCTGATTTTTCCATTAGACTTGTTGTGGCTTAGTAGCCAGTATTTTATCGTTTTGAATAAAGAAATAACCCTTTTTTTTATTCTTATATTGAGGTTACTATCAAAAAAACCTCAAAATAAATACGATAGACTTATTACAAATTGATAACCAATTAAATTAAATACCAAAAATTTAATTTTAGATAAATTTATTTGAACATCAAACTGCAATAAGTCTATTTGTAATTATTTTATTTCTATGTTTTGTTGCTTTTAAGCATTTATTACAGTTACCCAGTTGTGAGTATCAGGCTCGTCGCCATATTGAATAGCTCTTAACTTGTTGTAAAGCTTTGTGGAAACCTCTCCAGCTTGTCCGTCTTTGCAATATTCGTATTTGATGTTGTTTTGCATATCCACAATTTCGCGAATAGGGCTAATAACGGCGGCTGTTCCACAAGCTCCCACCTCATCAAAAGTACCAAGTTCTGATTCTAACACAGGACGGCGTTCTACGTTCAATCCCAAATCTTTAGCCAATTCAAATAAACTCATATTGGTTATTGAAGGCAAAATAGATTTCGACTCTGGCGTAACATAAGTATTTCCTCTGATAGCGAAGAAGTTAGCAGGACCACATTCGTCTATATATTTTTTCTCTTTGGCATCTAAATAAAGTACATTGGCAAAATTCAAATGGTGAGCTTTGTCGATAGAACGAAGGCTTGCAGCATAGTTTCCGCCTACTTTCAAATGCCCTGTACCTAGTGGCGCGGCGCGGTCGTACTCACGAGTAATCAACATATTAACGGGTTTGAATCCTTCTTTGAAATAAGGACCTACCGGAGTTACAAACATTACAAAAGTATATTCCGAAGCAGGTTTTACACCAACTTGCGCACCCGAACCAAACAACAACGGGCGTATATAAAGCGAAGCTCCTGACTCGTAAGGAGGAACAAAATCGGCATTAAGCTCAATTACTTTGTCCATTGCTTTTTTGAACAAATCATTGGGAACTTCTGCCATCATTACGCCTTTGGCTGAATTTTGAAGGCGTTTTGCGTTTTCGTCCCAGCGAAAAACACGTACTTTTCCGTCTTTTCCTTTAAATGCTTTCAAACCTTCAAAGGCTTCTTGACCATAATGCAAACCCGTTGCAGCCATGTGCACGGTCAAATATTCCGACGACGATATTTCCAATTCGCCCCATTTTCCATCACGATAATAGCAGCGAACGTTGTAATTCGTTTTCATGTATCCGAAAGGCAAATTTGCCCAATCCAAATTTTGTTTCATATTATCTTGTTTATAATTGATTTATTTAAAATTCTACCTACCTGTTTTATCTTTTTTCTTTAGCAAATAGCCTAAAAATATTGAAAAAAAATATTCTAATTTCGACTCCATACACGAAAAAAAAACTATTATTTTATAACAATTCCTTTATTTTGTTTATTTTCCAAAAGTAAGCTTTTGCTTTAAAATTTGATTCAAAATTAAAAAGATTATTTCAATTAACAAGAATATTTTAAAACATGTTTGTTCTAATCCTATGGTTCGAATGTTAAATCGATAACGTATTTAGTTATTTTAAAGTGCGATATAAATAGTAAACCAAAATTAACTACATAGTTTACTTTACTAAACACCTGAAAATAAGCAATTAGTAATACTTCTACTCAAAAATAAAATGGCACTGATGCTCAACTTGAATATAATGCTCTCTGGAACAACCTGATTCTCTTCTTTCATAAAATTAAATCATTGATATTCAATTCATATCAAGGTTACTCGTCAAATCATCGCATCATAAGTAATTCAAAAAAAAACGAATATCTTATTTTATCTTTTCAAATTTAAAAAAAACAACTATCTTTGTAAAAAAAACAATCCTGAAAATGCAAAACCAAGAAAGTTTAGAAAAACTACTCAAAATATTAATGACCTTATCAAGCGAAGTTGGCTATACTCCTGCCGAGTTAGCCGAAATGTACGATAGCAACCAACGCATTATATCGGGTTATATCAAAACTTTGCGCGATGCCGGATTTATTGTGTCAGAGCATGAAGGTAAATTGCAAGTAGATAAGAAATCACCTTACTACAAGGATATCAGCCGTTTACTCCATTTCAGCGACGAAGAAGCTTTTATTTTGAACAAAGCCATTCATTCCATCGACAATGTAAACGAAATAAAGAATAATTTGATAAGCAAACTATATTCGCTTTACGACTTCGACCGAGTAGCCGTAACAGTTGTAAAGCGCGAAAGCTCTGAAAATGTGCACCAACTAACGCAAGCCATAAAGCACAAAAAGCAAGTAGTTTTGAATAATTACGCATCGGCAAACAGCTCCAAGGTAAGCAATCGTTTGGTGGAGCCTTTCGATTTTACAACCAATTATATTTCTGTTTGGTGCTATGAGGTAGAAAGCAAAAAAAACAAACTTTTCAAAACCTCGCGCATAGGAAGAGTGGAACTTTTGCAACAAGAATGGCTGCATGAAAAAGAGCACGAGCAAGATTTTATTGATATGTTTAGAATTGGAGGTAAGGAAAAGATTTCGGTACAAATGAAACTGAGCATGAGAGCTTTCCATTTAATAATCGAAGAATTTCCGCTCAGCGAAAAAGTAATAACGCCCATCGAAAACAATCAATATTTATTCGACGGTTGGGTTACAAGTTTCAATGGCATAGGACGCTTTGTTTTAGGCTTGCCCGAAGAAATAGAAGTACTTGCCCCTGACACATTCAAAGATTTTTTGAACAAAAAAATAATTAACAGAAGATTTTAAAGAATTAAAAATTAAGAATTAATGTTTTAATTATTAAATATTTAGATAGCATACTAAACAGAAAACTTTTAAAACAATAAGTTAAAATTCAATATTTTAGAGTTCTTCGTGATAAAATAACAATAGAACAATTTAGTAATAGAATAACTTGTTATTAGAATTTAAGTTACTATCTAGTAAGTTATCAAGTATTAAATAAACATAAAACGTTAATCGTTAAACATTAATCGTTAAACAAATAGGGCATGAACAAACTGAAATTAACTTTTATCCTCATTTTATTTATGGCAGCTTGCAATAATGAAAAAATATATCACAGAGACCCAAAATTAGGGGCTTTTGATGAATATCCAACTTACGAAGGTGAGCTGGGTGTATTTTATACAAAAGAAAAAACCATATTCAAAGTTTGGGCACCTTCGGCGCAAGAGGTAAAACTTTCGCTTTACGAAAGCGGACACGAAGGGCAAGCCTACGAAGTAGTTAACATGTACTACACCGACCAAGGCGTTTGGGAAATGGAAATGCAGAAAGACTTAAATGGCAAATTTTACACATTCCAAACAAAGGTTAAAGAAGTTTGGCAAAACGAAGTGCCTGGCGAATACGCTAAAGCCGTGGGAGTAAACGGAAAACGTGGAGCTATTATCGACATGAGCCAAACAAACCCCGAAGGTTGGGAGAATGATAAAAAACCGGAATTAAAAAATTTTACCGACATTATCTTGTACGAATTACACGTTCGTGATATTTCGAGCCGCGACAATTCGGGCATCAAAAATGTAGGTAAATTTTTAGGTTTAGTAGAAGAAGGAACTAAAAGCCCAAAAGGCGAAAGCACAGGAATAGACCACTTTAAAGAGTTAGGAATCACTCATGTACATTTATTGCCGGTTTTCGACTACCGCTCTATCGATGAGCTTACTTGCGAGGGATTTAATTGGGGCTATGATCCTCAAAACTACAATGTTCCCGAAGGTTCGTACTCTACCAACCCGCAAGACCCTATTTCGCGCATCAAGGAATTTAAACAAATGGTGCAAGGCTTTCACAAAAACGGTATTCGCGTAATTATGGACGTGGTTTACAACCATGTAGGCTCTACGGAAGAAAATTCATTCGACCAATTAGTACCCGGATATTATTTCAGACAAAATGCCGACGGAACATTTTCAAACGCTTCGGGTTGCGGCAACGAAACCGCTTCGGAACGTGCTATGATGCGCCGATTTATGGTAAATTCTCTCAAATATTGGGCTACTGAATATAAAATAGATGGATTTCGTTTCGATTTGATGGGCATTCATGACATCGAAACCATGAACCAAATCTCTACCGAACTACACAAAATAGATTCTACCATTTTCATCTACGGCGAAGGCTGGACTGCCGGCGGAAGCCCACTTCCTGCTGCCTTGCAAGCCACCAAACACAACGCGCCACAACTCAAAAACATTGCTGTTTTTAGCGACGACATGCGCGATGGCATCAAAGGACACTGGTCGGGCGAAACCGAAAAAGGATTTGTAGCCGGAAAAGATTCGCTCAGAGAAAGCATCAAATTTGGTGTGGTTGCTTCCACACAGCACCCCGAAGTGAATTACGATTTGGTAAATTACTCAAAAGCTTTTTGGGCAAACAAACCTTCGCAAACAATCAATTATGTTTCGTGCCACGACAACCATACACTTTGGGACAAATTGAAAGTTTCCAATCCGCAAGCCGAGTACAAAGAATTGAAAAAAATGCACATGCTTGCCAACGGAATTATTCTCACATCGCAAGGCGTACCGTTTTTGCACGCAGGAGTTGAAATGCAGCGCACCAAACTGGGCGAACACAACACCTACAACATGCCCGATTCGGTAAATCAAATCAACTGGGAGTGGAAAACCGAAAACAAAGAATTGTATGAATATTACAAATCGCTGGTTGCGCTTCGCAAGCATCACCCTGCTTTTAGAATGACTTCTACTGATATGATTAAGAAGCATTTACTATTCATAGAGCAAGGTATTCCAAACGTAATTTCGTTCAACATAGCCGGAAATGCCAATGGCGACAACTGGGCTGCTATTTTGGTTATTTACAACTCCAACAATATGAGTATGAAGCTGGAAATACCACAAGGCGATTGGACTTTGGTAGCCGATGGCTCGCACATAAACGAAAAAGGAATTAAGCAAATAGTTGGAAACAAAATAAATGTTCCCGAAATATCCATGACTATCTTAGTTTCAACAAGTTCTATCAAAAAATAAAAACAAAAGAAAGCGAAAAACAAACCTCAAAGAGATTTTAATTCTTTGAGGTTTTGTTTTTTTAGAAAAAACAAGAAATTGAAACGCTACCAAGAGAAAATAAACATTTTGTGTTTTCAATTCTTTATTAATACTTTTGCAAAAAAACTGAAAAGTGAAAAATTTATTGATTATATATCCACATTGGGCTCCATCAAATCTAGCAGGCGTGCATCGTTCGCGCCTGATTAGTAATTTTTTAACCCAATTTGGCTGGCAACCACATATTTTGACTGTTAAATCGGAGTTTTATGAAGAAAAATTAGATTTTGATTTGCTCAAAACCGTAAATACTTCTACAAAAGTATATTACACAAACGCCATGAAGCCACCCAAGTATATTCGTTTTTTTGGCGATATTGCCCTTCGAGCCATGCCAAATTTGTACAACGCAGCAAAAAAAATAATAAAAGAGCAGCAAATTGATTTCATTTGGATTCCAATACCTTCGTTTTATACGGCTATTTTGGGGCGTTTGCTTCACGGCAAAACGAAAATTCCGTATGGTATTGATTACATCGACCCTTGGGTAAATGGTTTTGTAGATTACGAAAAACCGTTCTCGCGTGCATGGCTTAGCAATCAGTTAGCAAGCAAGTTAGAGCCATTTTCGGTAAAAAAAGCAAGCCTTATTTCGGGTGTTTCCACTGCTTATTACCAAGGCGTTTTGGATAGAAATTTTAAAAACAAAAAAATAGAACACGTAGGAATGCCTTACGGTTTCGACCCAAACGACCATGAAATAAAGCTCGAAAATATTGAATTGCCTTGGAAAATGCACGAAAACTGCAAGGCATGGGTTTATGCCGGAGCATTTTTACCAAAGTCGCATTCTTTTTTGCAAATACTGTTTGAAAGCATCAATGAGCTTAGGATAGAAAATAAATGGGACGAATCGATACGCTTATATTTCTTAGGTACAGGCTCTTACAAAGCACAGTCGATTGCAGAATACGCCAAAGAAAACCAACTCGACGATATTGTGGTAGAAGATAGAAGCCGCTTTGGGTTTCTTGATATTTTAAATTTTTTGGCAGCTTCGGCAGGTGTTTTGGTGATAGGAAGTACCGAAAAACATTACACCGCTTCTAAGATTTTTCAGTCGCTATTGTCTAAAAAACCTGTATTAGCGGTTTTTCATCAAGAAAGTAGTGCGGTAGAAATTTTAAAAGAAAGTAAAGCTGATAGTTATCTTACAAAATTTTCGCCAAAAGAAACTAAAGCTATTTTAAAAGAGAAAATAAAAGAAAATTTATTTAACTTTGCATATTCAAACAAAGAATGGAAACCTGAGTTTTCTAATTTAGATAAATATTCGGCTAAATCTTCAGCTAAAGCGTTGGTAGATAAGTTGGATTTGATTATTTCTTAAAGCGAAAAAGAATTTTGAAAAAGCAATACGATATTATAACATTTCACCCGCGCAGGCATCATAATTTTGAGCAAGCTGCTCGGATAGAAAAATATTTTGAGAGTTTTAAACATTTAACGGGCTTATTTTATTCGCAAGAAATGGTTACTTTTGCTTCAAAATTTAGCAAAAATTTAGCAAATAATTTAAGCCGCCGTTCGTATAAATTTCAAAAGCAAGAAACTGTAAGTAACTATCCTTTTCACGAATACGCACGTTTAATTGACGAAAAACTAAGGAAACCAATTGATTACGGAAAATACAACAGTCAATTTGCTCGTTGGATTTTGAAAAACTATGCTCCGCCCAAAATAGCTTTAGGTTTCGACACGCTGAGCCTCGACGTATTTGAAGCGTGGAAAGGTAAAAGTAAATTGATTTTGGATTTGGTAATTGGCGTTCCACATTACCGAGCTATGCTCGATGCCGGACTTACAGAATATTCGCCAGAGATACTTACAAAACGTTCTGAAAGTGACAAATGATTTTGTAAAAAAAACCTGCAAAACTATCGGAATTCCCGACGAAAAACTAAAAGTAATCAATTACGGCGTGGATGTAGAGCGTTTCGACAACGGAAAGAAGGTTTTAACCGACAAAAAAGAAGGTTTGCGCTTCATTTTCATAGGAGCTGTCGGTTATAGAAAAGGAGCAGATATTTTAGTTGAGGCTTGGCAAGAATTAATCAAACGGCAACCAAAAAATGAATTGCATTTTTATGGCAAAGTAGAGTTGGATTTTCCAAAAAATATTGCAAATTTGCACTTTCATGGACAAGTGAATCAAGCGGAATTGATTAGCGACTTACGCAAATCGGACATTTTAGTATTTCCAACCACTTTTGAAGGCAGTTCGTACTCTATTTATCAGGCAATGTTGAAAATGAAAAATCAGCCATCATTTTGCCCATTGGAAATCCAAAAAACTGGGCAAATGCAATGGAAATGCTAATTTTGAACCCCGAAAAGAGAAATCTACTAGCCGAAGCTGCCTATAAAAAGGCTTTTGACTATACTTGGGACAAATACGGCGAAAAGTTAAAAGAGGTTTTAACTGAATTAGTATAAATTAATATAAAATAAGTAAAATGGGATTAACGATATTTGAACAAATTCGGTCTCTTAAATTTTTAAAAAATCAAGAATGGCTTTGGAATTTATTGAGAAAGCCTTATCGAAATTTACTAAATATTAGAGGCAATGGTGTAAAAATGAATATTAGTAAAGTGATAGACATAATTGTTCCTCCAGAATATTATCACGAAGTACATAAAAATTTTGAACCAGATACAGTAAAAAAAATTGTAGATTTTATAAAAAAAGAGCAAAATATTATAGTTATTGATATTGGCTGTTCCATTGGGCTACTATCGGCTGTATCTCTTTTCTCATCAAATAATGCAGAAGTAATCGCTTTAGATTCAGATATTCAGAGTGTAAAATCAACTGAGCGAATAATAAAATACTCGCCAAATAAAAATTTAAAAACTATTTACGGATTTGTTTCAGACCAAAATAAAAGTGGTTTTAACTTTGATTCAGCCATAAATAATACACGAAATGAAATAGAAAGGAAATCTATAAAAGGAGATCCTATCGATGCAAAATTTGTATGCTTACAACATGACAAAGAAAATAAAATACCAACAAGTAATTTAGATGAACTTTTTTATTCGAAATTTTTTCCAACAAAAAAAACAGTTTTAATCAAATGTGATGTAGAAGGAGCAGAATTATTTGTACTGAAAGGAGCAAAAAAAATTCTGTCAGAATACAATCCTGTTTTATTACTCAGCGTTCATCCTCAATTTCTACCATTATACAAGCATACAAAACAAGATGTAGAAGCTATTTTAAACGAATATGGGTATAAAATTGATGTTTTTTCAATAGACCATGAGGAACATTGGTGGTGTACAAAAGAGTTAAAGTCAATTTAAAATATAATACCAAAAGGCTTTCGACTACACTTGGGACAAATACGGCGAGAAATTAAAAGAGGTTTTAAAAAATTTAATATATACATAACTAAGATGTTACTAAAAAAACTTTATAAAATAGAATATTTAAGAAAAATTTTGAAAAAGATTCTTCCTTCAATTTCAATATCTCAAAAATTTTATAGAGGTAAAATTTATTTGGATATGAAAGAACATTCTTGGGCTTGGTCTGGTAAACATACTTATGAAACCTTTGATAGAACTATTCAAGATTTTATATTAGAAAAATCAAAAGAAAACGAAATTTTTATAGATATTGGCGCAAATATTGGCGTGATGACGCTCTGCGTTTTACTACAAAATAATAACATCAGCGCAGTTTCAGTAGAGCCAAACAAAAGAGCAGTTAAGCTTTTAAATCAATCCTTAAAAAAAAACAATCTTGTACATAGATGCAAAGTAATTAATGGTGCAGTTGGAACACAAGAAGGGACTATCGGTTTTGATGTAACAGGCTCTGTTACTGGACATATTGCAAAAAATGCAAAATTGAAAGTTAAAATGATTTCGTTTTTAGATTTACTCAATGAGTATAAAGAAAAAAAATGTCTTGTTAAAATTGATATTGAAGGATATGAAGTAGAAATTTTACCTTTACTAAAGAATTTATCTGGGATTAGTAATTTTTCCTTTATCATAGAAATTCATTCTCAAAATCTTTGCGAACTTGGCAATCCTTTACTGGTTTTTAATATTCTAAGCGATTTAAACGCAAAAATACAAGACTTTAATGGCAATAAAATAGAAAAAATTGATGATACTAAAATCACTAACCTAATTGTTACCTTTTAGTAAAAAAATACAAAGCAATGACTTCATTTTCAGAAAACATAACTCTTCAAATAAATATTTCGGCAGGCGATATTGCTTATGCTAAACAAACTGTACATAAGCAAATAGAAGTACATAGCCAAATTA